>CP040001.1:600000-893660 GCA_013100825.1 Candidatus Saccharibacteria bacterium oral taxon 488 | reverse complement strand
AATACCTTCCCCCTCGGAACTACGTTGATAACCCTACTATAGCAAAAAATCAGACTTTTCCACAAGCACAGGCGCCATCATAAAATTCAGGGACTCTCGAGGTGATTTTTCCACAGCAATGAACCACCTCTGATAAATATGTGGAAAAAACAGCAGAAACGGTGGAAAGTTTATCCATGGCTTGCAAAAAATGTCAAAAAAGGCTACACTAAATGACGATATGCCAAAGCGAACATTTCAACCACACAAGCGACATCGCGCCAAGACGCACGGTTTTCGAGCTCGTGTTTCGACCAAGGCTGGCCGCGCTGTTCTGAAGCGTCGTCGCCTCAAGGGTCGCGCTAAAATCGCTATCTAGAACGCAAACTCCCGCCTCGCCTAACAGGGCGGGATTTTGCTATACTGGACCTATGTTACGTTACGTCAACCGATTTCATGGCCATGGTAGCCTGCGCTATGTCTATGCACGCGGGCGGGCAATTCGTTCATCGCAGCTCACCATGAAATATATTGCCAATCCGCGCCGTCGCCATGGTCGGTTTTCGGTAGTGATTAGTAAAAAGGTGCTTAAATCCGCCGTCAAACGCAACCGCGTACGTCGCCGAATTTACGAAATTATCCGACTCGAGTTGCCACATATTCGGGGCGGGTTTGATGTTGTTATTATGGTGTTTTCGCCGGAGGTGCTGGTGATGCCACATAGCGACCTAAGGACGGCAGTAAAACAACTCTTTTCACAGGCGGGGCTGTATAAATAGCGCCACCTCTGGTATAATGAGGACATGAACATGTTTGATGTGGTTATTGTGCAACCAATTTTTAACTTGCTGATGGCAATTTATGCGCTAATTCCAGGCGGTGACTTTGGGGTTAGCGTTGTACTGTTTACAATAATTGTGCGTTTTCTGTTGTGGCCGCTGGTTAAGAAGCAGCTCCATCAAGCCAAAGCGATGCGTAAGATACAGCCCGAACTTGCCAAGCTGAACAAAAAATATAAGAATAATCCACAGATGCGGGCGATGGCGATGATGGATGTGTATAAAAAGCATAACATCAAGCCGATGAGCTCTATCCTAGTACTCCTTATCCAGCTGCCAGTACTGATCGCGATTTACCGTGTGGTGCAGATATTCGTACTGCAGCGCTCAGAGCTCGCCAAGTACACATACGATGTAATGGAGCAGTGGGGGCCGGTCAAGCACTTGATCGCCAATCCAGATCACTTTAACCAGAATTTCTTGGGGCTGATGGACCTGACGAAGCAGGCGTTATCATCAAGTGGTGTATCAATTGGGTTGCTCATCCTTGCCTTGGTAGCCGCTGTTTTGCAATATTTATTATCAAAGCAGATGTCGCCAAGTTCGGACAACAAGAAGCGGTTGCGTGATGTGCTGATGGAGGCGGGCGAGGGTAAGAACGCTGACCAAACTGAGGTTAACGCCATTGTCACGCGCAAAATGATGAAGGTTATGCCGGTGTTTATGTTCCTTATTATGATCAGTTTGCCAGGGGCGCTGGCGCTCTACATGGCAACCTCAAACATCGCTGCTTATATCCAAAACGCCATTATTCTCAAGCAAGACGGAACGGAAATGCAACAAATTGCCGGCGAAAAGCGTTCGCCAAAATCTACGAGCAAGTCTGCCGCATCAGCAAAAAAATCAAAAGCCGCTTCGCAACGAGCGGCCACAGCGACTGAGGCGAACATCACGCGGATAAAAGCGAAAGACTAAGGAGGATGTATGGATCAAATCGCGACCATTGAATTTGTCAAGAAATATCTGGAGGACTTTCTGGCGTTCTTTGATCTCAATCTGGATGTCGAGGTTAGCGTTGAAGACGATGTTATCAAGGCTGTTGTGCCGTCGAGTGAGCGTAATAGCTTGCTGATCGGGCGAAATGCTGAGACACTGCGGAGTCTACAAACGGTGGTGTCAGCAATTTTGCGTAACCGTCAGGCGGCGCTGGTGCGAGTGAATGTTGATATCGCTGATTATAAGAAGCAGCATGCCGAAAAGATTGCTGACAAGGCGCGCGGCTGGATCGAAGAGGTGCGGCGGACGGGTGAGACGAAGATTATTGAACTAAATTCGGCTGATCGTTGGGTAGTGCACCATGTGGCGAGTGACTATAGCGATATTGAGACCCACTCTGAGGGCGAAGGCCGTGCGCGGCACTTAGTAATCTCGCAGAAGAGTTCTTAATCTTTGAAGACAACATTGGTGTAGAGCAGGTAGTTCCAGATGAGGCTGGCGACCGTGGCGATGAGCTTACTGGCGAATAGTGCTGTCGGCTGACTGAAATTAAAGCTAATGAAAATTGGCGCGAGTAGCGCAATAATGATCGTCTGAATTACCCAGAGACCAAACAGGGTGACGAGGGCAAAGAGGAGTAGCTGACGGCGAACATTGCCGGTGCGTGAGCGAAAGGTGAATGATCGATTGGCGACAAAGCTGAAACTAAAGGCGATGGTTGTCGAGATAATGTTGGCTAATTCTTTCGGCGTGCTGATAAACCAGGTCAACATAAACAACACACCAAAATCAATGGCGGTGTTGATGGTGCCGATGAGGAGGTAGCGGAACTTGGTGGCGTGTTTGGTTAACATGGTCGCATACTGCCATGATATTATCTCATTCTGAAAAACCGCTTAAATTTTAATAGCCCGGTTTGATTAGGTAACGGTCCATCATGAATAATGCCATGGATGTAGTCGACGGAAACCTTGCGGCTTCTCTGAATTGATACGCGTTTGTAGTAAGCGGCAGGCTTGTGAATGATTGAAACCAGCACACCTTTAAGCGCGGGCCAGCCGTTACCGTGGCGGACAGCGCTAGCGAAAATTAGCCAATATGCCAGGAAAAAGCGCAGACCAATATACCAAAATAACTTTCCTGGAACGTTTTTAATAAAGACCAACGGTAGGTTTTTGAAGGTGTTGTAAACGGCGAGACCTGGTACTTTCTTGCTGCTAGCGCCAACCTTGTGGTAGGCAACGGCTTCAGGTGTAAAGCGGACTTTCCAGCCAGCCAGCTGGGCGCGAAAACTAAGATCGACATCTTCGTAATACATGAAGAAGTCCTCGTCAAACATGTCAATGTCGTTAAAAATTGCTGCGCGGTAAATTGCCCCGCCGCCAGTTGCGCCAAAAACCTCGCCAGGTTTGTCCGGTGCATTTTTGATAGGTTCATCACGACCACGTGGACCAGGCAGGCCCCAGGTGGTATAAAAATCACCTGAAGAGTCAATAGTTTTTCCGTCTCGTCTGGCTAACAACCCAGTCACGATACCGCAACCATCATGACCAGACAGCTCGCTTAACAGGGATTTACACCAATTAGTATCAGCAACTGCATCAGGGTTAAGAACACCCACAAACTCAAACTTTTGGGTAAGTGCGTACCTCAGGCCAGTATTAATACCGCCGGCAAACCCTAGATTTCGTGGGTTTTTAATTAAAGTGATATCTTCTTTTTGATGAGATGCGATATAGCTTTCAAATATATCAACAGAATTATCACTCGAATTGTTGTCCACTATGATAATAGCAGGCTTTAGCGTCTGGCTCGTTAGTGACTTAATACACTCTATGGCATCATCTGAACCATTCCAATTAAGAACGATAATCGCAAGTCTATTCATAATACTCCTCTCGTATTGTATAATAAGTGATACAGATTATGAAATGGTTGGAAATTTTTAGTAGAAAAAACAGAATTCTCCTAAGGGAATTGGTTGTTACAGATTTTAAGTTGCGCTACCAGGGTTCTATGCTCGGATATGTGTGGAGTATCCTCAAGCCGCTTTTTCTTTTTTCCATATTATACATAGTGTTTGATAAGTTCCTCGGTGTTGGAAGAAATATCCAACATTTTCCGGTATATCTATTATTGGGTATAATCTTGTGGAATTTTTTTGTAGAAGCAACTAATCAAGGCCTGAATTCTATAGTAAGCCGGGGTGATCTGCTTAGAAAAATTAATTTTCCAAAGTACATCGTTGTTATCTCTGGGACAGTCTCCTCTCTGATAAATCTGTTTTTTAATATGATTGTTGTGCTATTATTCATTTTTGTTAGTGGTGTACAGCTGTCTTGGATGTCACTGCTTATTCTACCGCTTATCATTGAGCTATACATATTTGCGTTAGGTATCGCTTTTTTCTTGTCAGCTCTCAACGTTAAATCACGAGATACGGGTTATTTGTGGGAGGTGATTACTCAGGCTGCATTTTATGCAACGCCTGTTATCTATCCACTTCAAATGGTTTTACAAAAGAGTAGTGTTGCGGTTGATCTGCTTTTTCTTAATCCGGTTACGCAGATTATTCAGGACAGTAGATATATCCTCATTACTAAAGATACGATGGTGATGTGGGATCGGCTAAACATATGGATGTTATCAATACCGTTTCTCGTGATAGTGATAGTCGGTGTGTTTGCGATATGGTATTTTAAGAAGCGTTCAAGAACATTTGCGGAGGAGATTTAACGATGGACGATATTGCGGTGGCCGTTAACACGCTGACAAAAACATTCAAAATACCAACAGAAGCCAGTAACGGTATCAAGCAAAAAACAATCAATTATCTTAAAGGCAAAAAAGGGTATCGAGAGTTTACTCCCCTAAAAGATATTTCATTTGAGATTAAAAAAGGCGAGTTCTTTGGTATAGTTGGTAAAAATGGGTCAGGAAAGAGTACACTACTAAAATCAATCGCTCAAATTTATACGCCAACAGGGGGTTCGGTGCAGGTAAACGGATCTCTCGTTCCGTTTATTGAGCTTGGGGTTGGTTTTAACCCCGAGTTGACCGGTCGAGAAAATATATTTCTAAACGGTGCCCTATTAGGATTTAGCCATAAAGAGATGGAATTGATGTACGATGATATTGTCGAATTTTCCGAGTTGGCAGATTTTATGGAAGAAAAACTAAAAAACTATTCATCAGGAATGCAGGTTAGATTGGCGTTTTCAGTGGCGATTAAAGCCCGTGGTGACATCCTGATGCTCGATGAGGTGCTGGCTGTTGGTGACGCGGCATTTCAGCAGAAATGCTTTGATTATTTTGAAAAGGTTAAGCGAAGTGGTCAAACAGTAGTTTTTGTCACGCATGACATGAATGCTGTGCGGCGATTTTGTTCAAGAGCTATGTATATAGAGAGTGGTCGCATTAAGCATATCGGGTCTCCTCAAGAGATCGCTGACCTATATACCGAGATAAATATCGAGACCATCACCAAGGCGGAGGAGGAATCTCAAGACGATTCAGTGGAGATGATTGTTGATTTACCGGATAAAAAGTCTTTTACCCAAAAAGAAACACTTGATATTGGCGTTATTGTTGACGGTATCTCTGAGGACTTGTTTGTCAATATTTCTTTTGTATATGGTGGATTTGTGTTTGCTGATCGTAATTGCAGAGATACGCCGCAGCACTTTATCAAAAATGGAAGGGAGATTAATTTTAAGCAGCAGCTAGACTGTTTTAATCCTGGAAGATATGATATTCACATATCACTACATCGTCGGATTGACGACGGTATTGTCAAACATTTGCCACGCGCTTTCTCGTTTGTTATAAAAGGAAAGGACAAATTTCGTGATGGGCCGATGAAGTTGTTGGGAGAATGGAAATTATATGAAGGGAGATGAGTAAAGCAACATGAAAAATATGATTATCAATAGCGCAAAATTTGCTGTCCGCGCAACATTACATCCGTCATACGGTCGAAAACAAATTCGTCTGTATCGCGATCGTAAAATTGTAAATAAAAAGAGATACGATGAATACATTGAGTGGTTTGGCAAGCACACACTGACGGCCGAGCAACTTAGTGAACAAAAAGAGCAGTCTAAAAAGTTTCGTTACCGTCCGCTGATTAGCATTTTGCTACCAACATACAATACAAATCCAGAGTACCTTCGTATTTGTATTGATTCAGTGCTGGCCCAGAGTTATGATAATTGGGAATTATGTATTTCTGATGATAATTCTACGAACGAGCAGACGAAGCATGTTGTTAGGGAATATGTAAAAAAATATGACAACATTACAGCAACTTTCCGTAAAAAAAATGGTCATATAGCCGAGTCATCAAACACCGCCCTCGCTATGGCAAAAGGAGAATACATATCGCTTCTTGATCACGATGATATATTAGCGCCCAATGCACTGTTTGAGGCTGTTAATGTGATCAATAAGTATCCTGAGGTGGAGCTTATATACACTGATGAAGATAAAATTGATCAGGAGAACAATCATATAGAGCCGTTCTTTAAGCCGGACTGGAGCCCCGACTTTATGAATTCATGCAATATGGTCACTCATTTTGCAACAATGAAAACCAGCACCATGAAAAAGGTTGGCGGCTTTACGCCGGGTACACAAGGAGCGCAAGACTGGGATTTATTCTTGAAGATTGCCGCTCAAACAGATAACATTTATCATATTCCGAAGATCCTATATCATTGGCGCAAGTCGGAAACCTCAACCGCTATGAATGCCGGTAGCAAGCCGTATGCCTATGTAAATCAAAAGCGGGTAATTCGTGATAGTGTCAAGCAGAGAAAAGAAAATGCATCCATTGACGCTCATATTGCATTGGGTTTTTGGCGCAAGAAGTACGTCATACCGAATAATCCGCTCGTGTCAATTATTATTCCGACTAAGGATAACTTTACCTATATCAAGAACTGCGTCGAATCAATTATTGAAGACACAACGTATCCGTATTTTGAAATCGTCATTGTTGATACGGGGTCGACAGATAAGCAGGTTAAAGATTTTTACAAAAAGCTAACCAGTGGTCTTGAAAGCGTAACCATCGTTAATTATAAAAAGAAATTTAATTTTTCAGATGCTTGCAACCAGGGGGCAAAAGCTTCTCGTGGAGAATATCTTTTATTCTTAAATAATGACACCAAAGTTATTACGCACGACTGGATACAGGCACTGTTGGAACATGCTCAAAGGTCGGAAATTGGTATGGTTGGGCCAAAGCTATTGTTCGAAGATAAGACCATTCAGCATGCCGGGATTGTCCTGTCGGAACGAGATATAGCGTTTCATCCATTTTATGGCGAGGATCAGCGGGTTGATATATTTACCTATATTTACACGGCTAATATTCGCAATGTATCGGCCGTAACCGCTGCGTGTAGTATGGTGAGTCGGAAGAAGTTTGATGAGGTTGGCGGCTTTGACCCAAAGCTGCGGGTTACCTATAATGATGTTGATCTAAACCTTAAGCTGCGTAAAAAGGGTTACTACAATCTGTACACTCCTTATGCTGAACTATTTCATTATGAATCAAAGAGTGTTGGGCGCATCAATACGAGCGAAAGAGACAGCACCGAGCTACAAGAAGCGCAAAACGAGATGCGTAAAAGGTGGGGCGATTATTTAAAGCGTGACCCGTTCTATAACGATAATTTTGAGCAATTTGGACCGGGCTATCGCTTACCCAAATAAAACACATACCGCAATAGCCATCATCCCCGCCTTACTGGCGGGGATATTTGAAATACCTACACCCGAGAGACTTAGTATGTACCCGATGAGGTCGATATGTGGCTGTCCCACGATTGCTGATTATCGCCCCACCCATGAACCTCAATTTTATTATGAGGGGTGTCTCGGTATTTAATGTAATAGATCGTGTCTCTACCTCTACCAAACAGATCAGCTGCCACTATATCATTTGTAGCTACCACATAGCCGGCTTGCGGGTAATTGCTGGCGGTATGACGTACCCAGTTCTTTAATGATGAATCCCAAACATGAAACTCAACTCGTCCGCTCGAAGTGTTGCTGTATTTAACGTAGATAAACTCGTCCTTCTTGTCGCCATCAAGATCGGCAGCGATGACTCGACCTGTATTCATGCTGGCGGCGGGATGACTTGTCGCGGTATGTCGGAACCAACTTGTACCGTTATTACTCCAGCCGTGCACCTCAATCATTCCGGTGTTGGTCTGCTCGTAGTTAATTAAATAGTATTCATCCACCCCGTCGCCGTTAGTGTCAGCGGTAATAACCTCTGATAATCGTGGGTCTATCGGTCCGGCGGTTGTTGCGGTATGTGCTAGCCAGCGCAACCCGTCTTGAGTCCAGGTATGAAACTCAACTCGTCCACTTGCCGTACCATTATAGTCGACTTTCGTTAATACTGTATTCCTGTGATTTACTTTTTGCGAGATAACTTTACTGTATTGTTGATTGAATGTGTATGAATTTGTGGCGACATGTTGTGACCATGTTTGTAGGTGAGCATCTGCCCACGTGTGCATCTCCGCGCATTTACTGCCAGTGTTATTTGGTACGGTGATCGTTAATGTATCTCGGTTACCATTTATTCTGGTTGGTGCAATTCGAGCACCGGTTGCAACGCCGGGTAGATTTTGACCGTCTCGACAGGCGAAGGAGCTGCTTGAACGAGTACCGCCAAACCAATCAGTAAAATAATTGTAGAAATTACGATTTCCGTAGGCACTACAACCGTTCCCCGTGCCATAGCCGGCAGCTAAAGCTGCGGCGTTTGGTTGATATGGTGTATAGCTATAGAGTGCGGCAGTTGTCCAGTTTTGAATATTTACATGCGATCCACCGCAGGCTGCATTTGGACTCCAGCGGACAAAATTAACGCCGGTCGTATATGGGGAATACCAATTCGGATTACGAGTAATGATGTAATGGAAGTGTTTTGCGGCCCACTCTAGTTGGTTTTCTAAGCCAAAATATTTACTATCACAGGCGGCCGTGTCTGGACAGCCGTAGCCGGTTGCACTTCTAAATTGACCGCGCGTTGGCCAAACATCAGTCACTAACGCCTGCTCCTTTTGTAGAAGAACTATAAGAAGTTGAGGGTTGACGTGATATTTTTGGGCGGCATCAAAAATTAATTGAGCAGCACTTCTTCTATCTCCCGATCGGTAATCACGTAGACAGGTATACGGTGGACCATGCCAGCCGCGCAAAGAAGCATACTGAGCACGGCTAATGTCGGGCCTTCCGAACTCTCTTGCCGGTTGAGATCCGTTAGTGTCGCATTGGGGAACTTTGCTGTTGAGAAAAGCTTGAATTTGCTGCGCATTCATAGATCCATAATTGGTGGCAACTGTATCATCCATGATGTTGCCTGGATCAAAATCATTCAAGGTAGCCGACACTGGTAATGAAGTAAACAATACTCCCAGGCAGATTGATATCGACAGTCCTACGCTGAGTAGAAACTTTTTCATATAGTTACCTCCCCCTCGGCGCTACCAGTAACGGTAGCATCCTCATAGTGAATTGTTATTGTCCATTTTCCCGGGGTCAGTTGAGAAAGGGGTACATTAAAGCCCTTACAGCTGGAGGTGCTCGGTCCTGCCTGTGACCCGGCGCTACTTGAATATGTTCGTCCACTGCTGTGACGCATCGACAGGGTGCAGGTGCTGTTTGAAGAAATGGTTTGGATAAGACCGCGTACGTAAAGGGTAGCAGTAGACTTATCGACTGTTGCGGCGGTTATGCTCACTCCAACCGTCGACTTACCACCGTTTGGCGACGGAGTTGGCGCCGGGGAGGGGTCGCTACCTCGCGGTGTTTTGGGTTGCGGCGAAGATTTTTTATCTCCTGCTCCCTCGGTTGTGTTTTCTAATGACTTTTCTTTTATATTGTTGCCAGCTGTTTTTTGTTCCTCTGTTGCTTCAGTAAATTGATTTTTCGTAAAAGGCCAAAATTTAAACCCATAGGCCATTAAAGCGTACCCGGTTAATAGCAAAAACAACACAACCAATACCAAGACTATTTTTTTATGGTTTCGTTTTTTCTGTATTCTCATAATTAGTAGATTATTCCCTTTATGGTTAATCATAGCAAGTACTAATGATATAGTAAAGACTTTACGGGGTTCTTTTATAAAACATGATAGTACCACCACCCACCGTGGTTTGATCAATTAATTTGTAGCAGGGAAGTTGGAGGGGAGTCGTTGCGAGAACGTGAGTAATAGTTCTACCGAGATGGTTGTTGCAACTCAAGCGCGCAATGAACACATCTGGCTGCGTTAGCTTTAAGTCGTCCGTGATTGTGTCAGACAGCAGTACGTGAGCATATCTATTGTAAATAGTTTTGTCCTTGGATACTTTCGACCAAAAATCTTTATCAGGATACGTGTGAACCCCGGTAATTGATTTGCGATTGGCCATTTGTGGAAAATTCTCCAAAACAACCGTGCCAGATAGTCCCCATGCGTCATCAGGTGATGACAGCGAAGCTATTTTGTTGGTAATTATATTACTATTATAGCCACTGCCGAGGCCTTTGTAGAGGGGTTGGATGGTTATGGTTGACATAATGCAGAGAGCTGATAGCAGCAGTAAGCCAAGCTTTTCTTTGCCAATAAAAACAAGAGCTAGGCCACCAGAAAAGCTGATCGCGGCTATACCTAATATACGTAAGTCTCCGGCAAAATTACGATTAAATTTTATAATAAATACTATCGTTAGAATATACACAATAATCATGAGACCTGAATAGAGATATACCCATGGACGGTATTTTGACACAAGCTGTTTACTGTTGGCGATAACATAAAGTAACGAAAGAGTACCCACAAAGCCCAAGCCAAGCTGAAGCCTCGTTATTGGCACAAGATGCAGCATAAAGGGCTTTGCTATTGTGGAAAACCCCGGCAAGAATAGATGTGCAGCGAAGACTAGACAGGTAGTAACGATTGCTACACCCACCCAATCTACCATTCTTTTTTTGCGCCATTGATAAAGAAGTATAAGTAATATAGGAATAATAAAGGCAAAAGGTATGATGATAGACGCTGATAGTTCGCTCTGATTGATGCTACCCTTACTTGGATCAATCGAGCCAATGGACGAATTATCCTGTAGACGATACTGACTATAGCCTGCTAATCCAATGAGGTCGGCCTGTGACGGTGTGCCTGAGTGTACAAAGCGTGCTCCGGGATAGTCTGTGCCAGAGATGGCTCGCACCGCATCCAGCCTAGTGATTAAAAATACGCCGATGATACCAATGGCCACTAAGGTAGAGCCAGCCAGAACAACTGTGTTGATATACAGTCTCTTGCGTGTCTTTTTGGTAAGTTTCTTCCAGGTGTTTATGTAATAACCAAGAAAAACTAGACCTACCGTAATTACGACGGGAATCTGAAAAGCAGGGTATAGCAATAGAGCAAATCCTACTAGTGAATAAATGAGCGAACCAGACAGTATGAGCTGCGATATGATATTGCCACGCTTATAGTTAGCGAGAAATGAAAGAGGCCTATGTTCTATCAAGCGCATGGCTGTAAGCAGTATGACAATTCCCCAGACGATGCTCATGATGGTGATTGTTTGATACCACCAGAATATAAAAGGAGTAAATGAACCGACGATAGACAGCAGGCTCGCGAGCGAGTATTTGCCGGGAAGGAATTTTAAGGCTAGAAAATATATGCTCAGCAATAATGATGCGAGCAAAAACCACCATTTAAAGGCAAGGGCAAACTCAAATGGTATAATGAAAAAAGCGAGATTCTGAGGGCGGAATATAGTCGACCACTCTTTATAGGGCGCGTCGGAGACGAGGCTCATATTTTTTCCAGAATCACCGAAGTTCTTGTTGATGAGCGGATAACCGGCTGCTTTTTGTGCAATTGTAAACTGCGTAACAACCAGCCACTCATCGCTACGAATATGTCGGGTCTCACCAGCTATGAGATTTGACGACGGTTTCCCTTGAAGAAATAGATCGTAGTACGGGCCAAACGAAGACCCGGAAATTTTTAAGCCAGTTGCAAAAAGCAAACAAATGATAATCGCCGATGGAAACAGCCATTTTTTACACGAGTCGTTTTTAAGCCTTGTGAGTATAGATCGTAGTGATTGCATGGTATTAGTATACAATAAAAACAGGAAGCATAATGCTACTTCATGAAGCACATCTCTCAGAAACAAAAAATAAAAAACGAGTAGTATGCTATACTATTAAATATAGAATAGGAGTAAGAGAGGAGATTATATACATGATAAGTATAGCAGCGCCAGTTATCGAAGAGGAAGAGCGTCGGGCGGTAAATGAAGTTATAGAATCAGGCATGTTGGCTCAGGGGCCAAAGGTTGCCGAGCTAGAAAAGAACTGGGCGGAGTATTGCGGGGTAAAACATGCGTTAGCAGTAAACAGTGGTACGGCAGCTATTCACTGTGCCTTGTATGCTACTGGTGTGAGAGAAGGCGATGAGGTCATTACTACGCCGTATAGCTTTATTGCTACTATTAACCCGATAGTAATGTTGGGTGCTCGACCAGTCCTTGTAGATATTGATGAAGAAACGTTCAATATCGATGTTTCTAAGATAGAAGCTGCTATTACTGAAAAAACAAAAGCCATCGTGCCAGTTGACTTGTATGGTCAGCCATGTAATTGGGCCAAGCTACAGGAAATTGCCAAAAAGTACGACTTAAAAATTGTTGAGGATGCGTGCCAGGCCATTGGTGCAGAATATCAAGGAGTAAAAGCTGGCGCGTTGGGTGATTTCGGTTGTTTCTCTCTGTATGCCACCAAGAATATTATGTGTGGCGAAGGTGGTATCGTAACGACAAATAGTGATGAGGCTGCAGCAGCGATTCGTTCGTTTAGGCAACACGGTATGGTTGCGCCATACGAATACGCAGATTTGGGATATAACTATCGTATGTCAGATTTGCACGGTGCTATTGCTATTGAACAGTTGAAGAAGGTAGAATACTTCACAAAGAAACGTCAAGAAAATGCTCACAAATTAAATGATGCCTTAGCAGGCGTTGCGGGCATTAAAACGCCGACCGTTAGCGACAATCGAAACCATGTATATCATCAATACACCATTTTACTAGACAAAAACATACAACGAGATCAATTTATTGCCACCTTGAGGGACAAGGGTGTTGGGGCTGGTATTTACTATCCAAAGCCTTTGCACGTATATCCACATATCGCAAAGCTTGGCTATAAGGTCGGTGATTTCCCAGTGGCTGAAGACTTGGCGGCACGAGTTGTGTCTCTGCCGGTTCATCCAAAGGTTACAGATGAAGATATTGAGGTAATCGTTGCGGCGATCAAGGAGTCTATCAATGGCCAATAAACAAGAGGGGAAATTGAGGGTCGCCGTCATTGGTACTGGTAACATGGGCAGAAACCACGTTCGTAACTATTTCATGCTTCCAGAGTCAGAGCTAGTAGCAATTGCCGACGTAAATCCTGAGGCAAAATCTCTCGCTGAGGATTATAAGGCGAAATTCTTTACTGACTACAAAGAGATGCTTGAAGAGGCGCGACCTGATGCGGTTTCTGTGGTGGTGCCAACACCATTTCATCTTGAGGTGGCTACGGAAGTTATGTCGCGAGGTATTCACTGTATGCTTGAGAAGCCGATTGCCTCGTCGGTGGAAGAGGCTGACAAGTTGATTGCTTGTGCTAAGAAGAATAACGTTACCTTTACGGTTGGTCACATTGAGCGATTTAATCCAGTCATCAAGAAGTTGAAACAGATGGTTGACGACGATGCCATTGGCGAGATCACCTCGGTGGTATGTAAACGCGTTGGTGGATTTCCAGCGGTGGAGCCAAAAACTGATGTCATCATTGACTTAGCAGTACACGATGTTGATATAGCGAACTACCTTTTGGGCCAAAAACCAAAATCTATTTCTAGTCACGGCTCACGCACTCGCCACAGTAGAAAGATTGATTCGGCGGAGATACTAATGGATTACGGTCGGGCTTCTGGGTTTATTCAGGCCAATTGGCTCACACCAGTGAAGATTCGCAAAATTGCTTTGACCGGATCGCTCGGTTATCTGGAGGCAAATTATATTACTCAGGAACTTGTCTACTACAAACACAATATGAAAAAGATCGAAAAAGAAGGTTTCACAGAGTTTGTGTTGCAGGTTGGCGATCCAGAAAAGCGAATTATTAAGGTTGATTTTGAAGAGCCGCTCGCCGCTGAGCTAAAAGCTTTTCTGGCGAAGGCAATGGGCCGTACCGCCGCGATAGTTGATCCAAGTGATGCTCGTGAGGCGCTAAGGGTGTCGCTAGAGGCTATTGCACCATTTGAAAAATAGTAAGGAAAGGAGTTAAGTATTATGAAACGAATTTTAGTCACAGGAGCTGGCGGCTCGCCATCAGCAAACTTTATTCGTTCGCTAAGGGCGGCTGATGAAGAATATTATATTGTTGGCACAGATGCAGATAAGTATTATTTGCAGCGTGCTGAAGTTGATGCCAGGTACCTGGCGCCACTTGCGAGCGACCCAAAATATACTGATTTCTTGAACTACGTTATCGAAAAAGAAAAGATTGAATTTGTCCACGCACAGAATGATGTCGAGGTCGGTTTCTTGAGTGAAAATCGAGAAAAGATCAATGCCAAGACATTTTTCCCGGCTAAGGAAACGGTGAAAATTTTGCAAGATAAGTTTGAGTCATTTAAGCTCTGGGAAAAGGCTGGCATTAAGGTGCCAAAGACTAAGCTGATAGAAGGCCGAGATACTGACTTGGCTGCGCTCCTCGAGGAGATGGGCGGCTCGATGTGGATTCGGGCTATATCGGGCGCTGGTGGGCGTGGGTCGCTTCCGGTTCACGATGTTAAGAGCGCTAAAAACTGGCTTGATTTTCAAGAAAAAAATGGCTCATGGGATGGTAACTTTACTGTGTCTGAGTTACTTGAGCCAGAAACGGTTACGTGGATGTCTCTCTGGAAAGATGGCGAATTGGTCGTGGCGCAGGGCCGTAAGCGGCTATATTGGGAATTGGCAAAGATTTCACCGTCTGGCGTGACCGGCGCCACTGGTACGGGCGTTACGTATTCAAGTGACGAACTGGATGATATTGCACGTCGAGCAGTGTTGGCAGTTGATGATAAACCAGATGGTTTGTTTGGCGTTGATATGGCGTATGACAAAAATGGTATACCAAACCCAACAGAGATTAACATCGGTCGCTTCTTTACAACACACGAATTCTTTACTCAAGCGGGCCTAAATATGCCAGAAATGTTTGTGAAGCTTGGGTATGGCGAAGATGTACCAAAGCTAGACAAGAACACTAACCCGCTACCTGATGATCTAGTATGGATACGCGGTATGGACTTTAAGCCGGTTTTGTCAGATATGAAAACAGTTGAAGAGGGTGTTGCCGAGCGCGACCGTATTCTTCAGGAGTTGTAATGAAACTTCTTGTTACGGGAGCCTCGGGCTTCGTTGGTAGACGTTTCTTAGAAATGGCGCCGGCTGATTGGGGGATTGTTTGTTTGGGCCGGTCTCAACCAGCCAAGCTCACTGAGCGCTGGATCCAGTGTGATTTAGCAGATCAAAAAAGTGTAGAGTCAGCGGTCAAGCAGGTGAGCGATGAGGCATTTGATGCCATTGTCCATTTGGCGGCATTTGTACCAAAAACAGCTGCTGATGACACACTTGAGAATGCAAGACTGGGCAATATAGATGCAACAATTAATCTATTAACTTATTTTGGTGAGAAATCTGAGAAGATTATTATCGGTAGCACAGCAGAGGTATATGATCAATCAAAAATCCACGGCCCAATCACAGAGGATAATGTCGTCGCCGGCGGCTCGTACTACGGCTCTACTAAAATGGCTAGCGAGCTCATCGCTCAGTCGTACGCAAAAAAAATGAATAAAGAGTTAACCATTTTGCGGTTTTCGGTGATGTATGGTGGGTATGATCCTATCGCCCGAGCGATACCAAACTTTATTCGAGCAGCGAAAGCTGGTGATGATTTGACGATTCGTGGCGCAAATGTACTGCGTGATTATGTACATACTGATGATGTTGCCCGCAGCATTATCTGTGCGGTGAATGCGAACGGTGCTGGAGTTGTTAATATTGGTACGGGTCGGGGTATTTCTATTCGGGAGACGGCTCAGGCGATTGTTGATAGTACGCAGTCAACAAGCCGCATCACTGTTTTATCTGAAGACGGTGGTACTGATATAGTCATTGATATATCTCGAGCGGAGAAGTTGCTCGATTATCATCCCGAAGTATTTTTCCCAGATAAACTTAAAGAGATGGAGGAATTGTATGAATAATAAAAATACCTTTGTTGACTTTGACGGTACGTTGGTTGATATTGCCCCGCGACACTATCGGGTTTATGAAAAATGTGTTAAGGCGCTGGGCGGGACTCCGCTTAACAAAGAAGAATATTGGAAAATGAAGCGCGCTAACGTGTCTTGGGACAAGCTACTACCACTGAGCGGCCTGAGCATTAATGAAAAAGATGCATATCTCAAGCTGTTTATTGACCGGATCGAGTCGCAAGAAGAATTGGGTGCGGATGAACTCTTTAAGGATAGTTTGCGCATGCTAGAGCAGTTACGGGCAAACGGTAACAAGTTGTATCTATTAAGCTTGAGAAGAAATGCAGCTGCCCTTGATTGGCAGATTGAACATTTGGGAATTCGGCATTTGTTTGAAAAGATTTTGTCGGGTCATAGTGACACAAAAGAGGGAACGCTGCTGAAAAAGGCGGATATCGTCAGACAAACAGTGGACAAGCCAAGTGAAGTCGTTATCATTGGCGACACCGAAGCAGACATCGCGGCGGCTCAGCAGCTCGGTGCAACCAGCATCGCCCTTATGAGCGGTATTCGTAACGAGGAATTTTTATCAGCCATGCATCCAAACCATCTCGTTGATGGTATCGGCGATGTAAACAATATCAAGCTGTAGTTTATTTCTTAAAATTGTTGTTCTCATTAGAGACATCAATGGTGAGCGCCGTTAAAACTAGCTGTACGCTTAAGATGAATGGTAGTACAGCTAGCATAACGCTGCCAGCGGTCGGTGATTGATGAGCGAATAATTTAACATACAACAAGAAACCTGCAATCAGCAATGAGATGATCAAAAAGAACATGCCAGTAAACAAAAACAGTGCTACTGGATGGAAACCGTACAGAACGTACTTGTAGTAAATTCGTCGCCAAAAACCCTTCCATACAGCCTTGAGGTTACGCCAAGCGGTTGGGATTAGTTTAATAGTTGATTTCTCATCACCGTAATGAGCTGGTACGGCGTGGTCAATAACTTTAGCATTGACTATGGATAAGGCGGTCAGCATGCTGGTTTCATAGTCGTAGCGCTTTTCAACTATGGAGAAATCGACCTTTTCAATTATGTCGCGGCGTAGCCAACCGCAGCCATTAGTGATGTCTGTGATGGAATAATATCCAGTTGAGAATTTTGTCAGCAATGATATGAAAATATTGCCGAATTGGCGGTATTTTGGCATAGTCTTAAAGGCTTCTCGGTGGAAGAAGCGGCTAGCTTTCACGTAATCTGCCGATTGATCGATAAAATCGTCTAGCATCGCTTGCAAATATGAGGAATCGAATTGGTCATCTCCTGCCACGATGCCTATAGCGGTCGCTTTGGTCTGCTCGATAGCGTAATTATATCCTGAGATGAGAGCGCCGCCGACACCTTGATTTGTTTTGTTGTCAACGACAATCAGTCGATCATTTTGCTTTTTTAATTTATTTAGAACGCCAATGGTGTCATCAGTGCTGGCATCATTAACGGCTATAACATGATCAATGTACTTTGGTAATTTCTTGATCGTTTGAGTGATCATTTTTTCTTCGTTATAACAAGGTATAACAACTGCGGTCTCTAATTTTCTATACATACCTTTCATTATACTATAAAACATGTATCGTTGTTGAGTGTGCTATGATTAATAAAGGCAGTATGAAAAATATTAGTTTCCAGATATTTTTGTTTGGTGTTGTTGGCGGTGTAACGTTACTGATTGATACGTTGGTGACGTACATTCTTTATCACGGCGCTCACTTGCCGGTGTTTTTAGCAAGTGGTATTGGTTTTTTGTCTGGATTTTTCTTTAATTTCCCCATGAATCGTAAACAGGTTTTTCGCCACAACGAACATGACCGTTTCTCGCTAAAAACACAAATTATCCTCTATGTGCTGCTGAGCGTATTTAACCTGTTCGCTACTTCGGCGGCAGTTGATGCGCTCGTTAACTTCCATATATTAGAGATTCAGTGGGCAAAGGTTGTCATAACGGCAATTTTTGCGGTTTGGAACTTTCTAGTGTTTCGATTAGTTATTTTTACCAAGAGAAAAATATCGAAGAAAAGTAGCGGCACTGTTCCAGACTTGTTTATAGACTAAGCAGCCGTAAATAGTATGGCTGCTTAGTATACGATAAATCAATTTTACAGTAGTGAGTTACCAAAAATAGGGTAGAACATCCTAGACCAAGTATGTTCCATACCCTGATTTTTTGAGCGGTTTGGCAAGTTTCTCGAGCTGCTCGCGAGTAATCCAACCATTTTGAAAGGCAGTTTTTTCTGGACTACCAACGATTTGCCCAGTACGGGTTTGAACGACACGAACGAAGTCCTCGGCGTCGGTTAGGCTGCTGATAGTTCCTGTATCAAGCCAGACATCACCGTTATCAAGTGCTTGCACTTTTAATTTGCCACGGCGTAGGTATTCAGCGTTGACTGAAGTAATCTCTAGCTCGCCACGATCGCTCGGCTGAACGCCTTTGGCAATTTCAATCACATCGTTGTCATAGAAATAAAGTCCAACCACCGCAAAGTTTGACTTTGGCTGGGCGGGTTTTTCTTCAATTGACACTGCTTGATTGTCTTTGTCAAACTCGACGACGCCATAGCGTTCCGGATCAGACACCTCATACGCAAAGACGACACCGCCCTCCGGATCGGTACATGCCCGTAACGAATCATCAAGTGCCGCGCCGTAAAAAATATTGTCACCAAGTACCAAGGCCACCTTATCGTCACCGACAAACTCCTCACCAATGATGAACGCCTGGGCGAGACCGTCTGGGCTTGGTTGCACGGCGTATTGTAAGTTGATACCCCACTGTGAACCATCACCCAGTAGTCGTTGAAAGCCGCTTTGCTCTTCGGGTGTGGTAATAATCAAAATATCACGAATCCCAGCTTGCATCAGTGTTGTGAGGGGGTAGTAGACCATCGGTTTGTCGTAGATCGGCATCAGCTGCTTACTGATTGCCTTGGTAATTGGCCACAATCGTGTACCTGATCCACCCGCTAAGATAATTCCTTTCATAAACCTCCTTCGTGTTACATACCCACTATAACATATATTTCACCAAGTGATACAAGGAATCATCCTTGACTTTTTCCTCTAAATCTGCTAAAGTCTAAATCGTAAAACACGTATTGTATGAGATAGTCTTCAGCGAGAAGCTTCTATCTCTGAAAGGAAACTACTACATGCCGGAAAGAGACACATTTCATCACGGTAACACTGTTCTGTCTGAGGGACAGGCCACCGGCTCTCCGGAACAGACCTCGGTACCTAATACAGCAGTACAAGAGTCTGATCGGCAATATGAGGATTATGCCTTTCATCATCAGCTAATGTGCGAAGTTACCGAGGCGTTGGGCGGCAAACGCGACATTACTTACGTACCATTTGTGCCAGACAGTTTTGGTTATAATAATATTACCAGTGTTGACAGGAATAATGCGGCGGTGAAAGAGGCGCTCAAAACAGCGGGCGCAGTCATTTGTGTTGGTCGTGAAATTGTAGTTGATCCAAATCATGACCCAGCGTTTCCAGAGCGAAACACTACGGACACGGCATCCGCTCGGTCGAATGTTGCCACCTCAAGCGAGTTGTTTCATGAGGCATGTAAGCTAGGCAATGAAGATGTAAAAGTCATTCCTACCGCTTGGATGCACAACCGCTATATTGATATGATGTTTGCATTGCCAGTTCTGGCTGAGGCCGCTGGCGTGAATGTCGAGGACGTTACTCATATATCAGAGGAGCAGATGCTTCGGCTGTTGGCAGACAAGGATCTTGGTATTTTTAATGAAGTTGCCAAACAGATGCAGGTAAAATCCAAACTAGCGCACCAAGCGTTTCATAATATTATGGCCAAGCGTGGGGTCGATGCCGATAATAACTACGAGGTAGCAAAAGCATTTCTTAAAGAGTACAAAAGTTATCCACGAACTGGTGAGTCGGTACTTATGAAAGAGTCAGCCCTAGAACATGGCGTACCAGCGGATCGCGTGATAGAGGAACCCGATTCGGTTGATACGAATACTAACCTCCTCAATGTTGCGACTGCTATTGAGAATGGTGTTTATGGCTTTGAGTTTAGTGAGGAAACTCCGCTCGTGATCGTTGCTGGTCAAGATCACTTGCCGCGCACAATGTGGATTGCTGACAAGATATTTCCTCCGAATGTTCCACTCGTATTTGTTGAAAGTGATGCGGCGCTGCCGGATAAGGAAACTCTCCACGATTCGTGTAATCGTGAGCTTGCATCATTTAGAAAAGGCAGGGAGTGGCTTCGTAATGTCCAAGGTTCAGACTATCAAGATCACCTCGAAAAACTTGAACACGTTATTGGTGGTGGCTATTTTGGTAACGAAGATATACCAAGAAAAAATCTGGCTAAATTAGCAAAAGAGATTCAAGAGGAGGCAGCAGCCCGCTAGGCGTGGGCTGACTGCTGCTCGTTGTTGATATACTGACGAAGGTCTTCGGTCCAGTCGTGGCTAATGAAACCGGTTGCGTGTAGTTTGTCGAGACTCATATCGCTACCGAGCGGTCGAGGAGCAATGCCTTCTTTGCCAGCAAAGTACTCAGCGGTTGTCGTGTCAGTAACGGTGAGGTCGTCACGTCCAGCTAGGTTAAAGATACGGCGGGTGATGTCTGCCCAAGAAGCAAGCGGGCCATCGTTTGTGGCGTTGTATGTGCCGAAGGGTGCCCGTGTAGTTAACAGATGATCAATAATCCGAACGAGTTCGCTCGTGAATGTCAGGCGGCCAATTTGATCGCTAACCACCGTCGGCGAGATGTTCTTCTCGGCGAGTCCCAACATGGTACGAACGAAGTTTTTACCTTCGCCGATAACCCAGGTGGTGCGGAGGAGATAGAATTTTTCTAGCTGTTCAACAACGAGATCACCAGCAGCCTTACTCTCGCCGTAGACATTGAGTGGGCTAAACGGCTCATTTTCAGCGTGGGGTTCTTTCGTGCCGTCAAAGACGTAATCGCTGGAAATATGCACGAGAGTCATGTCGTGCTGGCGGCAGACTCGGGCAAGGTTTGCGACTGCTGATGCGTTTACTTTCCAGGCGGCAACGCGTCCTTCTGAAGCCTCGGCACCATCAACATTGGTGAAAGCGGCAGCATTCATAATGATCGAAATACCTGACCAGTCAAACGATTCAACTGAATTGCGGTCTGCAATATCAAGTTCGCCTACATCAGCAGATCGGCTGCCTGGGTATCGTTGTCGTAGTGCAGTACCAAGCTGACCATTGGCGCCGACGATAAAAATATGACTGTTATCCATGTTAAACCTCCATTGGGATTACGTTTGCAAGTAGCGGATGAGCAGCATCCTTTTCAGAAATAATTGCCTGGTCCTTGTTGATCGGCCAATCAATACCAAGCTCCGGGTCGAACAGATTCACAAAGGTATATTTAGCATCTGGTGACCAGTGAGCGTCAACAAGATAAGTATAAGCAACGTTGTCGTCTAATGTCTGAAAGCCATTCGCGACGCCATTCGGTACGAAGATAGCCGTGCCTGGGTTGATTTCGTGGGTAAAGACCTGACCAAAGCTGTCGCCTTGACGTAGATCACACCAAGCACCAAAGACGCGTCCATTGGCGGTGGAGATAAATTTGTTCCACGGCTCGGCGTGGAGGCCGCGGGTAGCACCGGCTTTATCGTTAAAGCTGATGTTGTTTTGCACAATGTCAAATGACGGCAGTCCCAGTGCTTCCATTTTTTCCTTTTGGTAGTTTTCTTTGAACCAGCCGCGATTATCACCGTGGACAGGCATTGTGATTACAAATAATCCTGGGATTGGTGACTCAGTGACGGTGAGTTCGTTATAATTTGATGGGTCAAAGTTCATACTTCCTCCTCCAAGAACTTTTTAAAACCTTTTCTAATATCATCATTGAACACGATCTCGGGGTTAATTCCGTCAAGCGGTAACGTGACTATTTCAGCAACGTCATCGCCTGGTTTCGGTTGTGCATCGGTATGCAGGATTGCCCAGAATAGACTGGTGAGGACTGGTAGGTCTTCACCCTGGAAATGATAGGTCGCAGGTACTGAGCAGAAGTAGGTGAGCGGGCTATACCATTCTTTCGTTAGCCCTGTTTCTTCGGTGATTTCACGATGTGTAGCATCCTCAATGCTTTCACCCGCTTCTAGGAAACCACCGATACAATCAACCATACCCTTACCGGGATTAATAGCTCGCCGGGACAATACGACATGTTGTCTGTCAGATGTCAAAAAGAATACCCCAGCAGTTGGCAGGGGATTGTTAAAAATACTATGCTGATTATCGCAGACCCAAAACCCGCCAGATGTTTGATTCAGTGCTGTGCCGCATCGTCGGCAAAAGTTCATTTCGCGCTGAGAATATATATCTTTTGTAGCAACCATTCTCTATTGCCCCTGCTTTGCATAAGCTGCCTCAACGGCCTCTTTTTGCGCTTTCCACCAATCTTCGTGATCGCGGTACCATTCAATGGTTTGCAGTAGACCGTCGTGCATGCCAGTTTGGTTATCGGTGTATTCAGGCCGCCAACCTAGTTCGCGGCGTAGTTTGCTGGAGTCCATGGCATAACGCATGTCGTGGCCGGGGCGGTCATTGACGTGCTCGTACCAATCTTTACCTTTACCCATCAGCTCGCAAATCAGTTCAATCACCATCTTGTTGTTGACGTGATCGTTGTCGGCACCAATGATGTAGGTGTCGCCCAGTTTGCCTTTTTCTAGGATGAGATGGACGGCAGCATTATGATCATCGACATGAATCCAGTCGCGAACTTGCTCGCCAGTGCCGTACAGCTTGGGCTTGATATCGCTCAAGATATTGGTGATTTGGCGCGGAATAAATTTTTCGATGTGTTGGTAGGGGCCGTAGTTGTTGGAACAATTGGAAATTGTCGCTTTGACATTGAAGCTGCGAACCCAAGCACGTACCAGCATATCGCTAGATGCTTTGGTGCTGGAGTAGGGGCTGGACGGATTGTACGGCGTATCTTCAGTGAAGCGGTTTGGATCGTCGAGTTCCAAGTCGCCAAACACTTCGTCGGTCGAGATGTGGTGTAGGCGCTTACCGTGCTTGCGGATAGCTTCAAGAATTGTGTAAGTACCGACCACGTTGGTTTCGACAAACGGCCGCGGGTTGCGCAGAGAATTATCATTATGGCTTTCGGCGGCGAAATGCACGATGATATCATTTTCAGCCACTAATTTATCCATCAACTCTGCGTCGCAAATATCACCTTCCACAAAGTCGATCTGGTCAGCCACTGGCTGTAAATTAGCGCGATTACCCGCATACGTTAGTTTGTCGATAACGGTGATGTCGTATTCTGGCTTATGTTTGACGGTATAATGCACAAAATTCGAGCCAATGAACCCCGCGCCTCCCGTGACTAGCATCTTTGTCATAGCCTCATTATACATGAGATGATGAATATTGTATAATGACCATTATGATTATCGTCATTATCGCCGGTGGCTCAGGCACGCGCCTCTGGCCACTCTCAACCTCCACTCAACCCAAACAACTATTAGCTCTCACATCAGAGCGCACCATGGTCCAACAAGCCTATGACCGGGCCAGAAAGCTTGGCGATACTATCTACGTGGTGACCGAGGCGAGCCACGCTGAGGCGCTGCGGGCGCAGCTGCCGGAGCTACCGGACGAGGCCTTTTTGATCGAGCCGGGACGGCGGGGGACGGCGCACTGTATCGTGTTGGCTCTGGATTATATCAATCGCCACCATGACCGGACTGAGCCGATTGCCTTTATTCATTCCGATCATAATGTACGTGACGTCCAGGGGTTTGCCCACTCGTTTGCTACAGCAGCGCGCATTTCTCGCGAGCGTGGTTGTATTACGCTTATTGGCATTGAGCCGACCTTCCCGTCAACTGGCTTTGGTTATATTCAGCGCGATGGGGTGATTGATGTTCAAGCGGGCGTCTATAATGTCGAGTCGTTCAAAGAGAAGCCTGATTACGAGACGGCGAAGCGGTATGTTGAGTCGGGAAATTATCTGTGGAATTGCGGCTACTTCGTTGGCTCAGTCGAGGTGTTTATGCGTGAAATGCAGCAGAGCGCTCCAGATTTGTGGTCGAACTATCAGACGCTGGCGTCAATTGCTGACTTTGGTAGCGAGGCCTATAATCACACATACCTGGCGCTAGATAATCAAGTGATCGATATCGCCCTGATCGAGAAGGCTCATAAACTAGCCATGGTATCGGCCAGCTTTGACTGGATGGACATCGGTAATTTCAAGGATCTACACGACGCGGTCGCCAAGGATGAGTCGGGTAATTACGCATACGGTGACAACATTCATACCATTGACGTCGCTAGTACCTATATTCGCAACGAGCAGCCGGATAAGCCGGTGGCGGTGATCGGCCTTGATAATGTAGTGGTGGTCAACACACCAGACGGTGTGTTGGTGGCGCGGCGAGATGTGGCTGCTAAGTGTGGTGACATCGCGAAGAAATTGCAAAAATAGCCCAGAAGTCCACGCAGCCTAAACGGTTATGACTACAGGCGTACGTGCCTAATGTGGATGGGCTGGGATTATGACCTATGAACTAGTGTCTTGGCGGCCGTACTGCTCATACACCGCCAACGTCTGCTCGGCCATCCGCTGCCACGAGAAAGTTTTGACGTGCTGTTTACCCTTCTTGATGAGGTCACGGCGTCGTTTCTCGTCAGTCAAAAGCTCATCAATTGCCCGCGCTATGTCCTCGACGCTATGCGGATCAAAGTAGTGAGCCGCCTCGCCATGCGTTTCTGGTAGGCAAGTGGCGGTGCTCGAGGCGACCGGTGCGCCGTGCAGCATGGCTTCGAGACCCGGCAGGCCAAAGCCCTCGCTCAGCGACGGGAAGCAATACACAGCCGTATGCTCGTACATCCAGCGCAGTTGCTCGTCCGACACAAAACCAGTGAAGATGACATTTGTCATGCCGCGTTCAGTAACATATGCCTCGTGGCGAGCGTAGTTACCGTCTTTTTTGCCAGCCAACGCCAGTATCAACTCAGGATGCTTCTGCTGTAGTAGTACAAATGCATCAATCAGCCGCCGCAAATTTTTATGCGGTGTCGGTCGGCCGATATACATGATGAACTTTTTTCCAACCAGCTCTTTGACCGGATCATTGCCCTTTGGTAGCTCGTCGGCGGACTCGAGTGTCACGGTAATCTTGTCTGGACTGACTCCGGTAAAATCCACCAAGTCGCGCTTCACAAACTCAGAAATAGTGATGATATGAGCTGATTTTCGAGCAACTTTTTTGTTGACCCATTTATAAATTTGCTGCTTCACCCAAAAGACTACCGGGTTCTTGTCGGGGTTGTTGAACCGAACGGTGGTGAGGTCTTGCATGGTGGTGACGACTGGGCTGGCGTGATAGCACACGGGCTGCTGAACCATTGCAAAATGCACGAGATCTGGGCGTAGCTCCTCCAGCTGTTTCTTAAAACCTCGTTGCTCGGCAAACGAAAATTCAGCAAATGGACAGGCGACTTTCTGAAAGCGCGAGTTATCGGCCTGCCAGCTGTCCATGTCCTTTGGCTTGAGTAAGATAATATAGTCATTTCTGTTGTCAATTTTTTGTAGATAGTGAATCAGCCGTTCGACGTAACGGCCGGTGCTTGTCCGCAATGTCCGAGCATCAATGGCGATGCGCATGAGTACCTCTCCTTTCGTTAGTCACAATTTTCTTTATAGCGAGTGTAAAGGCATGCTCGGCAAATGGTTTGGCGGAGGCGGCGATGGCCCGCGGCGAGACTCGCTGGTCGGGCAGTGTCTGGAGCGTTGCCACCAAGCTCTCAACGGTTTGCTCAGCAAAAAACCAGCCGTTCTTGCCGGGGCTGATATAATCCAGCGCGCCACCAGCTTGGTAGGCCACCACCGGCAGTCCAGCGGCCAAGGCCTCAACTGGTGCGACGCCAAAATCTTCGTGGGCGGTAAAGATAAATAAGTCGGCTTGTTGAATGGCGGCAGCCCGGGCCTCGTCACTGACGTAGCCAAGAAAGCGCGTCGATTCACCCGCCAACTTCTCCAGCCGCTCGCGATCAGGCCCATCGCCCATGATGTCGAGCGGCCAACCAAGCTGCTGGCAGGCCTGAATCACCAAGTCCAGCCGCTTCATCGGCACCAGGCGCCCCCATACCAGGCAGCGCGGTCGGTTAGGTAGCGTCACGGAGCGCGGCCTGGTTTTTGCGAGCGCCATAAACCTGGTTGTCTGCACCGGTGGAAAGACGACGATGCTGTCTCGGTCATAAAACTGCTTGATATCAGCCTGAATGGCGGTGGAATTGGCCAAAAAGACATCAACGTGCTGCGCCGCCTGATAATCACGCCGCCTGAGAGGTCGGACCAGTAGCCGCAGGCCCAGTCGCGCCAGCCACCGCGGTCGAAAGCTCGGCCGACGCAGGTATTCTTGGTAGTGCCGCCAATAAAAATGCGTCGGCGTATGACAATAGCAGATATGTCGTTGATCGGGGCGGGTTTGGATAAACTTGGCCTCACCATTACCAGAGCTGGAAATAATAATATCAAATTGCCCGAGATCCAGCCGCGCAAACCACCGCTGCCTGAGCACTGGCAGTAGTCGCCTGAGCTGGGCAAATGGCCAACGCTGCAAATACCCGGTCACTACCTTGTTATCAAGCTTCTCTCGCCACGTTCTCGAGCAGTACGAGGTATAAATCGGGGCGTCAGGATAGAGCTGATGTAGCGCCAAGACAACCTGCTCGGCGCCACCACCATACAACCAGTCGTGAACGATCGCGATGGTCGGCTGGGCGCGCATCACGACTCCTTCTTAAAGATGACCAGGCAGGTCTTGAGGAGGATGGTGATATCCAGCCACAAACTCCAGTTTTGCACATAATAGAGATCCAGCCGCCGCCGCTCTTCAAAGCCGATACTACGTCGCCCCGACACAACGGCCAGGCCAGTCAGGCCAGATTTGACCGTCAGCAGCGTGTGCTTTTTCTCGTAGTTACTCAGCTCGTGCGGCACCAGCGCCCGCGGCCCAACGAGGCTAATATCGCCCTTGATAACATTAAATAACTGCGGCAGCTCGTCGAGGCTAAACCGGCGAATGAAACGACCAACCGGCGTGACGCGAAAGTCGTGGTTGAGCCTATCACCGTTCTGGCGATACTCGTCGATCAGCTCTGGCTTGCCGATCATGGTGAACACTTCCTCGTCAGTCTTGCCGTCAAACTTGGCGTAGTGCGAGCGAAACTTATACACTTTGAACGGGCGATTAAACTGGGTCAAACGTCGCCGCTGCTGCCCATGCATCAGTACGGGGCCGCGCGGGTCGCCGAGCTTAACGGCGATGGCCACCAGTAGCATAATTGGCGAGGTGATAATAATGCCGATGGTCGCACCGATGAGATCCATCAGTCGTTTGACCACGCGTCCGTAGCCGGTAGCTAGCGGCGTTGGGTGAATGTATGCCAGCGGCACGGAATTGATAATCTCGACCGTATGGCGCGCCGTCATCAGGCCATCGAGGGCCGGTGCTTGATAAAAATCGAGATAGTGCTGCTCGGCCAAGTTATAGTGCGCTTCGCTGCGGGTGGTGTCGGTCTGGATAATGGCGTCAATTTTATCGCGAGTCAGCGCCGATGCCAGTGTCGAGCGCCGCAAACCCTTGAGTCGTGGCGGAATGAGCTCATCTTTGGATACAATAGCACTGAGGTGAAAGCCGGTTGAGGGGTGGGCACTGATAAATTCAGCTAGCGTCCGCGTCGATTCGGCATTGCCAACCAGCGCCACGCGCTTGATGCCAATGTTTTTGCGCAGCAGATGTAGCCTGACGATATTGGCAGCGCTACGCAGAATGAGCAAGATAATAAAGCTGATGATCAGCGCATAAATCACCACCATCTTGGCCGGAAATAGCGGTGTGTTGCTAAAGAAGCTAAAGGAAATCATCATCATAATGCCGCAAACTGCCGCCATGCCCAGCCGCCAAAACTCGCGCAGCGGATGAATGTAGTGCTCACGGTCGTATAGCCCAAAAAATGAGAACAAGACAACCCACAGCGGCAGCATTAGCACAATCGACGTGATAAACTCCAGTGCCCCGATTTGCACATGGAAGGGTCGCGTGTCGAGTGATACGCGCATGATGTATGCCGCCGTGAACGCACCAACTAGCGCCAGTACGTCCAGCCCGATCAACACCAATTTGAAGTAAAAATCAGAGTTCTTCTTCATGACCTTTGGGGTGATTATACAAGAAAATACCAATCCATGCAAGGCAATGTACCGAGTTGATCAAGCTGCCAAAAAACCAAAAGTGGATAGCGATAGCCGTCGTTAACAGTAAGGCAAATCGCCCCCACGGCTTTAGTAGCCATTGGCCGCTGCGCCATAGCGTGACGACGAGCAGCGCTAGTAGTGGTAGTATACCGACAACGCCGATATTACTCAGCAGCAACACGTAGAAAATATACACTGTATGATCGGTCGACACCGGTTGATGCAGCTGATGTTGGATAAAACTGCCGAGATTGCCAAGGCCAGTCCCAAAGAGTATGGTGCGCGGCCTTGACGCCCAGGCTCGGAGCGCCAGTCGAGCGGCGTCGAGTCGGTCATTAGCCGAAGCGGCGACGAAACCCGATGGCTGGAAATTGGCTGATGGTGCGAGCGGGTTTGGCTGGGTGGTGGGCGGTGACGGTGATGATTGCGGTGCCGTGGTCTCGTTGGTTGGTGGTGCTTGCGTGGCGGGTGGGTTGTCTGGCATAGTGGTAGTATTTTTTTGCGGTAATTTAATGCGGCCGAGCGACAGCTGGTCAAGCATGCTCACTGCAGTATTATAGGCAATGTGCGGCGTGTTGTGATAGCGAACCACCGCTGATACCAGCAGTAGAGTGCATCCAACCACAAACCCGGCCGTGATGATGCCGAGTTGACGCCACGTATCACGACGAATAGGCTCCACGGTGTCAATAGAACGAGACCCGCTTCTACACCGCTGCCACCAGCGGACGATACCATACACGATACCCGCACCAATTATCGCGATAAACGCGCCGCGCGAAAACGTCAGGCTGATTGCCACGCTGCTACCAAAAACGCTCCAGTCAGCCGGCCGCCGTCGCTCTCGCCAGCACAGTCCAACGAACAGGGCTGGCAGTAAGCTGCTTGCTAAAAATTGCGGCTCAGCGGCAAACAGATTGATCCTGACAAAGCCAAACACGCCAGCATGACAGCCCGAGCAGAGCGTACCAAACGCCGTTGGCTCAACGTGAGCAAAGATGAGCTGCAGCACCGCTAACACACCAAACACGATGCCGCTCCACAAGCCAATTGTCATGAGGCGCCGCCGATTGCCCGCCGATAGTGACCGGTACATCAGAGCAGCACATACCGCGGCCACCAGCAGCAATAAAAGCGATGCCGTATATAATGCGGTACGCGCTCGGACATAGGATAATAACAGCCCAACGATACTGGTGACAGCCAGCATACCAATACTCAGCCACCACCATCGCCCCCGAGGCCACAGTCGCTGGCGCACCATTATGCCAAGACCGCAGCCAACCACGCCGATCACCGCCACTTGATATAGTCCAATGCGGAATGATGGAAAATCGAGCATTGCCAGGCTGATGCTCGGCTGCAAGGACAGTGCGCCGCCAAACAGCACAATGGCCAGTAGCCACACATATATCGTCGATGATACTCGCTTCACCTCTTTAGTATAGCGCAAATAACTCGGGCGGGTTATACTAAAAGCATGCAACCAACGAAAAAGCAAAAAATACTGCTGGATTTCATCGATGGATTTATCAAGGGCAATGGCTATAGCCCGACGCTACGGGAAATTATGCGGGCGCTGGGGTATAAGTCGGTCTCAACGGTGGCCAAGCATGTCGATAATTTGGTGGCAGCCGGCATGCTCGATAAGCGTGATGGTGAGGTGCGGTCACTGGCGCTGTGCCTGTCGGAAAAAGAGGCGTGGTGGCAAAACTTGGTGAAGGAGATTAAGCAGCGGGAAGCGGTGGATGATGAGAAATCACGCCTGGAGGCAGCAATCTTGAAAAAAGCCCTGGCAATCGTCCGCCGGTAACTTTACAACCGCCATAAAACTCGCTATAATACGACAGGTATTCCGGGGTAGCTCAGCGGTAGAGCGGTTGGCTGTTAACCAATAGGCCGCGGGTTCGAACCCCGCCCCCGGAGCCATGAAAAGGCACTTCTACGGAGGTGTTTTTTCTTTGTTCCTTGAAATACAATTCGGTACCACACGAAATTCCACGCTGGGCTGACGCTAGTGGCGGCTAATTTTGCCACGCTCAAACCAAAGTGCTGGTTATCCCGAGCAGTTGGACGAGCAGCCATATGACGACTGGTTGCAAAACCCACAGGCCAGTGAGGGTGATGCCGATAAACTGAACAATTGGCTGGCGGTCGGTTTTGAAGGTGAAGCGTCTATTTAGAAAATAGCTGCAAATCATTCCTGCAGTGGTTGAAATGATGACGGCCAATAGTAGCGGTGCGGTGAGCCATATCAACAGAGTGTATATTGCGATGTCAATTGCGGTATTAAGAGCGTCGATGGCGGCAAAGGTGATGAGTTGCTTGCGAATAGTCATGTGGTGAGTATAGTGGATGGGGCTGTAAAAAGGCTGTAAAGAACTAAGACCTTCGACTATTTTAAAGTGTAATTCATGCTAAGTTATCGCTTTTCTGATTGATGTATAATCTAGGTGGAGATATGTATGAAAAATAGCGCACAAATACGGCTATTGAAAGCTCAGATTGATAAGATTGATGACCTTGAAAGGGTTGAAAACTATGATAATTATAAATTATGGCACATACAAACTAAGCTTTTGTTAAGAGATATATTAGGTGAAAAAGCTGAAGAAGTTCGGGAGTTCCATCTGCTCAGTGGTGAATATGGAGTTGTTATTAGCCCTAATCCTGATATTAATGCTAAGCGAAGGACCGAAGCTTATTTTAGAAATTTAAATAAGTGCCGCAGTCTCTTAATTGGTATTCTAGAATTTTTAAAGAGTAAAAAGGTGAGTAACACTGAGAAACCTACGAGCACTCAAGCTTTAGGGAATCTGCATAAAAATGTTAAACAAAAGTGCTCTAAACTGTACACAGACGGGCATTATCCAGAAGCTGTCGAAAAAAGTTTTAAGGTTGTTCGTGATAGACTCCGCGAGCTAACTACATACGAAACTGGATCTGAAGCATTTGGTAAAGGTGGTTTGTATATTAAAGGCGCGTCCGCAGAAAATGTTGACAATGATTTCCAGAGTGCCGTCAAATTCTTGACTATGGCTATTGATCGGTTTCGTAATGAAAAGAGCCATACATCAGATGGTAATATAAATGATCCAGTACGTGCCTATGAGTATCTCACGTTGAGCAGCTTAGCAATGCGTCTATTAGATAATAGTGAAGTGAGAAAGAAAAACGAACAGTCAAAAAGGCAAAATTTCAATAAAATTACGACTTTAAATCGTCAGCAAACAATTGCCTTAGATATACTACAAATGTTTATACTTAGGTTATTTGGGTCAATGACTGACCTTAGGGAGTTGGCAGTCGTTCGTCATATGGGCGGAAGCACAATACACCCCCTCGGTAGTGTAAGTAACCCCGAACTACTCAAAGAGCTTAATGATATAGATTCTGGAGAGCTTGAAGCTAACCTTGATGAGATGGTGTCGCTGGGTTTGCTAACACATGAATATAGCAGTCGAGGCACTCCTAAATACAAACTAGCAAAACGGGGGTGTGACATTATAAAACAACATCCCGAGCTAAGTACTGGGAGATGAACGTGCCGATATCTAGTGAAACATATATATGGGTAAAGATTACTACTCAGCCCAGTAATATAAATTTTTCAACGACAGTTTCCCTAAATGGCGAAAAGTGGAATGTTGCGTTTTCTAATAACTACATAAGGGCTGAGTCGCAAAAAACATATCCTCTCCCTCAGAATCATTCAATTAGTGACGATAGGGATATAGAAAATGTTATGAATCGTATTGTTGGACATATCAGGAATTTGGGCTACTTCAGTATGGAATTAGATATGAAATGGGGTTATGAGGGGGGTTATAGTGGGGTGTATGTTCATGCTGAAGGAGTAGATATTTTTCCTTCAATTCATCAGAATAGTTCAGTGAAGTACAGTAAATATAGTCTAGAGTTGGCAGAGCGAATAATAAAGGACATTGGAAGTAGTCGTAAAAAGGGTCTCAAGACAATGCTAAATTACTGGAGGAGAGCAAAAGAATTAGACAGTCTTGGTTTTGATTCAGAAGCTTATCTAAATTATTTTAAAGCCACAGAATGTCTATCTGAGCTTAATAACCCTCAATATAAGAAAATAGCTGAACGGTTTAGTCCTAGAGGAACACCACAGAAATCCTTATGTAAAAAATATAAAGCAAAAACAAAAGCAGACAAGAGGTGTTTAAACCGGCAAATATGTTTTGTTGCTAAAGCGCTCAGTGCCGCTGGAAGTGATTCACGCATAAAAAGAGGGCTTTTTGTGAAAGTGCTTGATATTGTGTACATGCGTCATCATTGGAATGTAGCTCATAAACTACTTCGTTCCAATCCATATGACAGTTATGATGCGATAGGTCAGCATAGTGATGAGTTCAGTCTTGTAATGATTGAAAATACTTATATTAGTATAATCACACAGCTTTTAGTGCTCCTTTATGTTAAACCTGGCCAATACGGGCTTTCCATGGATGGCAATATGCCCGTGATAGTATCCTTACCGGGAAAAGATAGGGTATGATCACTTTCTATACCCTTATCTTATAAGGGTTGGTATTTTTGAGAACCGTTAACGTGTTATTAAGTATAAAGTTTGTTTAAAGCAAAATTACAGACCCCTCATCTATAGTTGCTGGCATGACTATGAAAGCAGCAACCATACCCCAACCGCTGGCTCGGTCGCGACACCTCGCCGCTACTGAGAGCCAGCCGGCGTTTCGGGCGATTGCCCGTCCATTCATTGATGTTGTCGTGCCGGTGCTTAATGAGGAAAAAATCCTCCAGCAAAGTATCACGACGCTTGATGAGTATATGGCGAAACGCTTGCCGTATCGCTACCAAATCACCATCGCTGACAATGGCAGTCAGGACAAGACGCTGGAAATTGCCAAATGTTTGGCGGAAAAACACCAGTCAGTGCGGGTAGTGAGCCTAGCGGAGCGTGGTCGCGGGCGAGCGCTCAAACAGGTCTGGCAGAATAGCCCGGCTGACATTTTGACCTATATGGATGTTGATCTGTCGACTAGTCTAGATGATTTTCTACCGATGATTCAGCCGTTGGTGGCGGGCGAGGCTGGCGTGGCGATTGGCTCGCGACTGGCTCGGGGCGCCAAAACGATGCGTGGGCTGAAGCGGGAGTTCATCTCGCGGTGCTATAACAATATTATCAAATGGACGTCAGGTACTAAGTTTAGCGATGCGCAGTGTGGTTTCAAGGCGATCCGCCGGGATGTCGCTGCAAAATTCTTGCCGAAAATCAAAGACAATGAATGGTTTTTTGACACCGAATTGCTGATCAAAACCGAGCGAGCCGGTGTGCCGATTCACGAGCAACCAGTCACCTGGATTGAAGATACGGATAGCCGCGTGAAAATTGTGAAAACGGCTGTCGATGATCTGAAAGGACTGTACCGCGTCAACAGGGAACTGGACAAACGATCATGGTTGGAGAAGTGGACACTACCGGTGCTGTTGGCGCTGACTGGTGCGCTGTATTTGTTTGGCGCGCTCCATAATGGCATGGCGAATAGTTACTATGCAGCGGCGGTGCAGGCGGCCAGCCGGGATTGGACGGCGTGGCTGTTTGGTAGTTTGGATGCGGCCAATTATGTGTCGGTTGATAAGCCACCACTGGCGACGATGCTGATGGGACTAAGCGCTCGGTTGTTTGGTTTTTCGAGTTTCTCAATGTTGCTGCCAAGTGTGTTGGCGGGAGTTGGTTCGGTGTGGCTGGTGTACGGTGCGGTGAAACGGCAGTTCGGTTTCACCAGTGCTGTGATTGCTGGAGTGACACTGATGCTAACACCAGTGGCGGCGTTGATGTTTGGCTTCAATAACCCCGATGCGATTTTGACATTGATGCTGACCGCCAGTGGCTACGCGTTTTTACGCTCGCTGGAAGGGAAACGACCGCTGTTGTGGCTAGGTCTAGCGGGGCTATTCACGGGGCTGGCGTTTAACGCCAAGATGCTCCAAGGGCTGATGGTATTACCAGCGATGGCGGCGGTCTATTTGGTGTTTGCCAAGCCACCGATTGTGACGCGATTTTTGCATGTGATGTTTGCGGGTGTGATCACCACGATGTCAACGTTGTGGTGGAGCGTGCTGGTGTGGTTGACGCCAGCTGGTAGTCGGCCGTGGGTGGGTAGTACCAATGATAACAATATCTGGAGTTTGATTTTTGGCTATAACGGCTTTGGTCGACTGCTTGGTGGGCGTGGTGGAGGTGGTGGCCCGGGTGGTGGTGCGCCACCAAGTGGTGGAATAGGTGGTACTACAACACTTCAAACTGCTGGTAGTACCACGCAGACTATGGCAGATGGCGCCGGTATGATGCCGGGCGGAATGGGCGGCGGCCCTGGTGGCGGGCATGGTCCGGGTGGTACGGGCTTTGGTGGGCAAACGGGAATTTTCAGGATCTTTAACAATGATTTTGGGCCAAATATTGCTTGGTTGCTGGTCTTGGCGCTGGCGGGTGGTGGGCTGATGTTATGGATTTTGCGAAAAACACCCCGAACCAATCGTGGGCGAGCGGCAGTAATTTTCTGGATGCTGTGGCTGTTAATTCACATCGTGATTTTCAGCATGACTAGTGGTGTGATTCATCCGTACTACGTGGTGGTGATGGCGTCAGCGGTGGCGGCACTCGTCGGTATCAGCCTGCCGTTTCTGTGGGGCGCGTATACCAGACGTAAACCGTATGCGTGGCTACTGCCGGTGCTGGTTGGTGTGACGGCAGTGATAGCGGTGATTATCCTCGGTTACGCTGGCACGATGACGTGGCTGATATGGACGGTTGGGTTGCTGGGTCTTGCGGGGATGATTGGACTACTGGTAAATCTTTATGTGCCGCGGCAGTGGCTGCAAAACTTGGCGATTATCACTGCCATAGCCGCCTGCACGCTCGCCCCGATGGTGTATACATTAGCAACGGTCAATGTCGCGCACACTGGTAGTATCCCAACGGCTGGGCCGAATTCCACAGCGATGCGAGGGAGTAATAATGAAAGATCGCAAGCCGACAGCCAGTTGGTGCAGTATCTCGTAGAGCATCAACATGGAGCAACCTGGCTGGTAGCAGTAGCCAGCGCCAACGAATCAGCGGCAATTCAGCTGACGAGTGGCCAGTCAGTGATGGCGGTCGGTGGATTTAATGGTAGCGATACACCACTGACGCTGGAGCAATTTAAGCAACTAGTGAAGGCCGGCAAAGTTAGGTATTACGCCATCAGCTCACATGGCCGTGGTGGCGGCGGGCCAGGCGGCGGTAACAATGAAATCACGACATGGGTCAAACAGACTGGCACCGTCGTTAATTATGGAGGCAGCGATGTAACATTGTATGAATTATCGAGAGAGTAACGTAACGAAAGGAGAAATTATGGCAATTTCACAAACCAAGCAAGCACAACTCACCACACCAGAAGCGGTCTATGATCAGCCGCCTGCGCCGCGTCCAAACGGCACGAACTCTGGCAAGAACGGTTTAGGTGCCGGGGCAATTGCTGGGCTGACGATTGGCGGTGTGGTGGTCTGCGCGCTGAGCTTCGTCGTCGGTATGCAGGTCGGTGGCTCGCAAAACGGCATGAATAATCAAGCGGGCGGTCCGCCGGGCATGAGTCGAAGTCAAAATAGCCAGCAGGGCGGGCCGGGTGGACAAACGGGCGGCGCACCAGGCGGTAGCCAGAACCAGACTGGTCAAGGCTCCCAAACGCCAGCGACCAAGAATAATAACGGCACCGCGCAAAATAACCAAACCACGCCGTCGGGTTAAACCGACTCACCACAGCCGCCAACCACTAACACCACGCCGCAGACCAATTAGCTGGCGGCGAATAGTCATAAAGCAGCGCCTACTTCCTCGGGCGCTGCTTTTTCGTACGGTAATCTGGAAGGTGACCGCGGGCGCTACCTGGGTGATAGCAAGTTCTTGGCCTCGGCGCGCGGGTGAAACTAGCTATTGAGCAATATCCGCGCCGCAACCTTTTACAGCGAAATTACAGACCGTCTGGCTATCATATACTCACGATAACCATAAGAAAGGATGAGTATGAAGACGAGACAATCACAAGAAGTAACCTTAACCACCAACGAGGCGCTGGTGTTGCAGCAAGTCTACGAAGACGGCGGTGATGAGGCGGCTGTGTTGGCGGCACACATGGGCATGCCACGCCGAACGGCGATGCATGTGCTGGCGGATTTGCGGCGTAAGGGGTTGATGGCAATCGACCAGGTCTATGGCGACGCCTGGGTGCGGCTAACGGCTCGCGGCAAACGATTGGTGCAGCGCATTTGGCCAGAAGCGCAGGTGATGGCTGCCTAAGTATTACCTATCAGCAACCATGCAGTCATATTGACTACTTCAACCCCCGAAAAGTACTTGATTTGACGTTATCATACATCGCGTTGTCTCTAAGGAGTTTCTTCATCGTTTTCACATCGTCGGGCTGTCCTGCCACGAGATATTGAGCCTTGTTGCCATGTCTATCAATCGCCTGCTTGAAGCGTTCCTGGCTTTGAGAGAGGTTAGCACTGGTCTCATAAGTCATATTAGCTGTTTTGTTTGCTAGCTCTGAGAGTTCCTTGTCAAAGACCTTTACCCCCTTGTCTAGGTGATAGAGCATGATAGGACGTTTACCGGCCCACTGCCTGACAATTGGTCGCATTGCTGAGATACCGACATCAGAGGCGAAGCAAACCAGCGGCTCGTTGCCGTCTGTAACTGACAAAGAAGATTCCAGCCAACTCATCTTGACCTGACTACCTGCTGGTAGGCTCGTCAAAGCTTTTTTATAAGGACTACCGCTATTGTGGGTTAGGATAATAATTTCATTATCCTCAGGACTAGAGGCGATACTCAGCCAACGACTTGTCTGTTCGCCCTTATGATCATTCTTTTCACCATCAGATGCCGTACTGGGTAGCGTGATCTTGGCATAAGAGCCTGCCTTCCATGTCATATTATCAGGCTTTGCTAGGCGAATGACATGAAGGTCTCCGCTAGGGTTTTCGATAGATTTGACCAATAACGTTTGACTCCTCCCTAAGTAGGCGATAACACCCCAAGCGATAAGGCCTGTAGCCGCAAGAATAGATATAACGATGATTACCATTTTTTTACTCCTTTTCATGATGTAAAGATACCTTTAACAAAGTTAGTGGCAAGTATTTCCAGCGTCCCACTAATACCTGGAAAATCGCCTTCAGTGATATGCATATCCATGTAGTAAAACAGATTATAAACCTGTAAAATATCCTGAATTTTTTCCTCTGAATATCCTTCTGCTACCATGCGACCGGTAAAGGTTTCGACCAAAAATTGATGGAAGGTATTCGTAGCCTTACCCTTATCCGAAGAATAATAACCACGTAGTGTACGAGAGACGGCTGGATTATGCCATTCCGCTAGAATTTTATTGGACGAAACGAGGCTTCGTGACTGTTCAAAAATCTGTCTCACAAGTTCAACCAAATCCTGCTGCCAATCAATGTCGTCCATCATCGCTTGGCGAATGCGGTTGTTTTCTTCAATGTACACATCCAGAAAGATAGTTTCTTTGCCGTCGTAGTAGTTGTAAAAAGAACCGACTGCTACCCCAGCACGTTTAGCAATTTCTGAGATACCGGTCTCTTTATATCCCTTTTTTGAGAAGACATCATAGGCAGCTATTTTTAATGCTTGTTTTTTATCCAACGCTGGCAACCTCCTTCATGTTAACGATATGAATGAATAACTTTTTGTATTCATTCATATCGTATCGAATTATGACCATCGTGTCAATAGAAGGGTGGCTGTTGGTAGATTCGTGATGTCCAAGGATTGATGGCGATTGACCAAGCTTATGGCGATGCTTGGGTGCGGCTAACCACGCGCGGCAAACGACTAGTGCAGAGAATTTGGCCGGAAGCGCAGGCGATGGCTGTTTAAGATTTGCCTAATCTAAAGATTTTATTGTAGTTTGGTAGGCATGACTAGTAGAAACACTTTTATAGGCTGTGCTATAATTCTATGGCATCGCTGTTGGCAAGAAGTTAAGAAAAACTATAAAAAAGATACAACACTGTAGGAATTATGAAAATCTGGCACTCAGGACGAGAATCAAAATTACTTGACGATATTATCGCCGGGCGGAAGACGGTTGAAGGTCGATTGAATCGCGGAAAATTTGCCGAGTACCGAGTCGGCGATAAGATTCACCTGCGTCGCGATGTTCGCGATGCCGAAGGAATACTACACGACGGCAAACCAGATCAAGCACGCGTGGAGATTATCGCCATCCGCCACTACAATTCCTTTTTAGAAATGGTGCAGGCCGAGGGTTACCACCGTGTTATTCCGCATGCCACCAGTGCCGAAGCTGCCGCTGCCGAATACAACAAATATTATTCCGCTGCCGACCAAAAACATTATGGCGTGCTAGCAGTGGAAATTTGCTTATCGCTTTAATCTTTCAGTAAGGCTATGATATGCTGAAACTATGATGAATTTACTCTCAATCCATCATCATCTCCACGTGTAAGCAGGAGGTGTTTTATTGCTGTTTTATGCCTCCTGCGGGAGGTTTTTTGATTGATTAATTTTAGGAAAGAAAATATATGATACCAGATAAATTAAAGCCAGGCGATGAAGTGAGGGTAGTTGCACCGGCACGTTCAGCGAGCGATATTGATAAAGGGGTTTTGGAGCGAGCTAAAGCAGCACTAGAATCGCTTGGACTAAGGGTTACGTTTAGTAAAAATGCTTTTTCTCGGGATCAGCGAGGCTGCCCGACGGACGACGAAAAGGTTGAAGATTTACACGAAGCATTTATGGACGAAAACGTGAAGTGTGTTTTGGCGGCGATTGGCGGATTCAATTCAAATCAGTTGCTTGGTAAAATTGACTGGCAAATTATTAAAGATAATCCGAAGATCTTTGGTGGCTTTTCTGATATCACCGTTCTCAATCATGCGATTTTGGCCCCACTGACCCGAAGTTCACGTATCCTGTCGGTGGCAAGTGTAGGATTGTAGCGGGAGATGGTACTAGAATTGTCATTCGTTGCGGCGACTAAGCGACTTTTGAGTGGTGAGCTTTAAGCAATTTTTCAGATGCCTGTGCTAAAGTTGAAAAAGAGGATAGTTAGCTAATGAGAATTTTACTAGTAGAAGATGACACGGCGATTGCCCAGTCGCTGAAAGAAGGCTTGGAAGATGAAGCCTATGCGGTTGATGTGGCGCATGATGGCGACGAGGGTTATCGGACGGCGACGGCGGACGAGTACGACGTGATTATTCTTGACGTGATGCTGCCGGAAATGAATGGCTATGAGGTCTGTCGGGCGCTACGCAAAGACGGTAATCAGACGCCGATTTTGATGTTGACAGCGCGTGATGCCGAGCGGGATATTGTCGAAGGCTTGGATATGGGCGCTGATGATTATTTGGCGAAGCCGTTTAGCTTTGAGGTGTTGTTGGCGCGTCTGCGGGCATTGCTGCGTCGTCCGAACGAGAAGTTGGAAGAAGTCTTGCGGGTTGGTGATTTGACGCTTGATCCGAGTCTGAAAAAAGTAATGCGGGCGAATCAGGAAATTAACTTGACCGCCAAAGAGTACGGCGTCTTGGAATATCTGATGCGCAACGCTGGCAAGGTTTTGTCCAAAGAGCAAATCATCTCGCACGTGTGGGATTTTGATGCTGATGTGTTGCCGAACAATGTTGAACTGTTCATCATGTTTTTGCGCCGGAAAATCGACAAACCGTTTAGCTCAAAATTGATTCACACCGTCCCAGGCTTTGGCTATAAACTGGAGGATAAGTCATGAAACAGCAGCGCGTTAGGCGTCTAGCGCTGAGCTACTTGGCGGTGATTATGACGCTGTCGCTAGCCTTTAGTGTGATTATTTATGCCATCACTTCTGTGCAATTAAATCGTCCATTGCCGCCGAGCGAACATGCTCAGCAGCCACCAGAGCTCGTCGAACGTCAGTTTAGTCGCCGCCTGGAGCAGCGCAACCGCGAAACCCGTGGGTCGGTCGTTATGTCATTGATAGTGCTGAACGGCGTGATGTTGTTGATTGGGTATTGGTTGAGTTTGCTGTTGGCGCGGCGAACCTTGACGCCGATTGAGCGAGCAATGCGGGCCCAGGTGCAATTTGTGTCGGATGCTAGTCACGAGCTGCGGACGCCACTGACGGCGCTAATGACCACCAACGAAGTGGCGCTACGCAAAAAAACGCTGGATGAGAAAAAGGCGAGAGCGGTATATCAGCGCAATATTGACGAGGTTGAAAAATTGCGTGAGCTGACGGACAATTTGTTGCAACTTACCCAGGTCGATAATCAGCAGATTGAAAAACAGGCGGTCGATATGGCGAAACTTGTCCGCGACACGGTTGATCGCTATCAGCCGGTGGCTGACAAAAAACAAGTAGTGCTAGATATGCAAGTGCCGTCAGTAACGCACACGGTCGCAGTCGCGGCGGTGACGCAAATTTTGGGTACGCTGATCGATAATGCCATCAAATATTCGCCACTAGGTGGTACAGTAGTCATTCGGCTGGACGGCCAAACTCTCTCAGTTGTCGACCAAGGCATTGGCATCGCCAAACAAGACCAGGCGAAAATTTTCGACAGATTTTATCGTAGTGATGAAGCGCGTACGCGTGGGCATGGTTCGGGCTATGGACTCGGGCTAGCTATCGCTAAGGCGGTGGCTGACAAAAACGGTTATCAATTGAGCGTTAAAAGCGAAGCGGGTCAGGGCTCTACCTTCAGCTTGCATTTCTGAGGGTTGGCTGGCTGATACTACTTGCAATTAAAGAAAGTTACGTTTTGATCTGGTGGCGTAAAAGCCTACCATGCGATATACTGAAACTATAGCAAATGATGACCATAAGGAGTCGCTATGAGTGATACTTCACCGCTGATGTTACACGGGCTGACCAAGCGCTTTGGGCATAAGCTGGCAGTCAACAATGTGTCGCTGGAGCTGCATGAAGGCGAGGTGTTTGGTTTTCTTGGACCGAATGGTGCGGGTAAAAGTACAACGATTCGGTCGGTGATGGATTTCTTGAGGCCGACGGACGGCTGGGTAGAATTGCTGGGCGGCCGGAATTCTAAGGAACGAGCGGCGCTTCATGATCAGGTTGGGTATCTGGCGGGCGATATCGCCCTGTATGAAACTATGACTGGTCGGAAATTGCTGAAGTTTTTGGCGCGGACGGGTCGGAAGGTTGATTGGCACTATGTTGATGAATTGGCTGAGTGTTTTGAGGCGGTGCTGGATCGGCCGATTCGCCAGCTTTCCAAGGGTAATCGTCAGAAAATTGGCCTGATTCAAGCTTTTATACACCGCCCGAAACTATTGATTTTGGATGAGCCGACCAGCGGGCTGGATCCGCTGATGAAGCAGGTGTTTTACGAGTTGGTGCGCGAAGTTTCTGGGCAAGGCGCCACAGTATTTGTCAGTAGTCACGATCTGGCTGAAGTGCAAAAAATTTGCCACCGTGCCGGTTTTATTCGTGATGGAAAATTGATAGCCATTGAACACATCGCGACCATGAAGCACCTGTCAACACACCGCTACATTGTGACCTTTGCCAAAAAACCGTCCCTAGCGGCAGCCAGAAAACTACCGTCCATCACCGACGTTCAGCACCGTGGCGACGAATACGAATTTACCGTCAAGGGCGACGCGACGGAGTTTGTCTCGTTCATAGCCGAATACAAACCAAAACTATTGCGAGAATCAGAGCTAGAACTAGAAGAATTATTCATGCGGTATTATGAAGGCGAGGAGGCAAAGCGATGATGTGGCAGACGGTGCGGCAAAATTATAAGTTGCCGCTGTTTTTGGGTATTGGTATTAGTGTTGTGGCGGTGTTGTTTTCGGCGCTGTTCAATAAATTTAGCGATCAATTAAGCCCGTTTGTCAGCGTGATGCCGGCTGGCATGAAAGCGGTGGTTGGCGACTTGGCGATTGGCACCACGCCAGAAGGCTGGCTGAGCATTGAGCTATTTCCACTGGTGGCGATGGTCGGGGTGGTGATTACGGCGATCATTTTGGGTGCTGGGGTAATTGGCCGGGAAGAAGATTCGGGGACATTGGAGTTGCTGCTCGCTAGTCGACGAACTCGCGTGACGATTGTATTGCAGAAATATGCGGCGATGGCGGGATTGTTGGTGATTCCTCCCGTGCTGTTATGTATGACTATTGCGTTCATCGGTCCGCTGTTTGACTTTCACCCAAATCTCGCGCACGTTGTCGGGGCTTGTGTGAGTTTGTGGTTTTTGGGGCTTAGTTTTGGCAGTCTCACCTTTGTCACTCAGACAGTGACAGGTAGGCGCGGGCTGGCTGTCGGCGTTGGTAGTCTAATTTTTCTAGCAATGTACGCCCTGTCGATTACCGCCAAACTGATCGAAAGTTGGAAAGATTACGACGTTTGGTCGCTCATTCATTACTACAACATCCCAGGTACTTTGATGGACGGGTTGGACTTGGGGAAACTGGTAGTTTTAATTTGTGTGAGTTTGGCGGCACTCGGCGTGGCGGTGATCGGATTTTGTCGGCGAGACACGGGGGTGTAATACGGAGACTGTCGTTATAATCTATGATTTGTTGGAGCGTACATGACGAACTCTCATCCGCTGATAATTCTTCGTGGTAATTCTGGTTGCGGTAAAACCAGCACGGCGCGCCTGCTCCAGTGTCAGCTAGGCTACGGCACGATGCTGGTGTCGCAGGATATGGTGCGGCGAGAAATGCTTCGCGTGAAAGACAGTGAAAGCAACCCGGCGATTCAGCTGATTTATGATCTGTGCATGTACGGCAATAACGTTGGTTATACGGTGATTTTGGAAGGTATTTTGAGTCGTAAAAAATACGGCGCGATGCTGCATCGGCTGCTGAATGATTTTCAGGGCGAAAAATTGATTTATTATTTTGACATATCATTTGAGGAAACGGTGCGCCGCCACGCCACTAAGCCAAACGCTCATGAATTTGGCGAATCGGAGATGCGCCAGTGGTGGAAAGATCAGGACGTTTTGGACGTGCCAGGCGAGCAGCGAATTGGCGAGAAGTTGGCTCAGGCAGAAATTGTTGATATGATTTACCGCGACATTTTGGCGTTACCAGAGGGAACAAATACTTCCGCCTCTCATATGTAAATAATACAATGTATTTTCGTTGACAAACGCTATATATCGCGTGTATATTCTATATTAAGCACTAGATATGGTGTTTTAGAAAATAAATAACGTTTTTTGCAACACGAGCCCCTCGGGGAGGTTGGGGCTGGTTTGTTGTTGCCAGAATAAGGAGGGGTATGTATAAATCAATCAAAAAACGCGACGGTCGCACAGTCAAATTTGACCGTAAAAAAATTGAGAAAGCCATCGAGAAGGCGGGCCTGGAGACTGGCGAATTTGATGCCAAACAGGCCGTTAAATTGACTGACAAGGTGCTGGCGGTACTAGAAACCCGCAACCAAAAACGTCTGCCGGGTGTCGAGGATATCCAGGATGTCGTCGAGGATATTTTGATTGATTCCAAGTTTAAGAAAACTGCCAAAGCCTACATTATCTACCGCGACCAGCACAAAAAGCTGCGTGAAATTACATCCAACGCGCACGTCGATTTGATCGATAAATACGTCAATAACTTGGACTGGAAAGTCAAAGAAAATTCCAATATGGGCTATAGTTTGCAGGGCCTGAATAACTACGTTTCGGCGGAAATTACCAAGACCTACTGGCTGGATAAAATCTATTCGCCGAAAATCGGCCGGGCGCACAAAGAGGGTGATTTGCATATTCACGATCTGAATCTACTGAGCGTCTACTGCGTCGGTTGGGATCTGATGGATTTACTGCGCCAAGGTTTCACTGGCGTTAAAAATAAAGTTGCTTCCAAGCCGGCTAAGCATTTTCGTTCAGCTCTTGGGCAGGTGGTCAATTTCTTTTACACTCTGCAAGGCGAGGCAGCTGGCGCTCAGGCGTTCTCTGACTTTGACACCCTCTTGGCGCCGTTCATTCGCGCTGATAAGCTGAGCTATGACGAGGTTAAGCAAGCGCTGCAAGAATTCGTCTTCAATGTCAATGTGCCAACGCGGGTTGGCTTCCAGACGCCGTTTACCAACATTACGCTTGATTTGGAATGCCCGAAGCACATGGCTGGCAACCCGGTGATTATCGGCGGTGAGATGCAGGATACTAACTACGGCGATTATCAAGAAGAGATGAACATGCTTAATAAGGCGCTACTCGGGGTGTTGTCTGAGGGCGATGCCAACGGCCGAGTCTTTACCTTCCCGATTCCGACAGTCAACATTACCAAGGATTTCAACTGGGATAATCCGGTCATTGAAAATCTTTGGGAAGCCAGCGCCAAATATGGCATTCCGTACTTCTCGAACTTCATCAATTCCGACATGGATCCAGAAGATGCGCGCTCGATGTGCTGTCGCTTGCGGATTGACAATCGCCAGCTGGAGTATCGCGGCGGCGGCTTGTTTGGCAGTAATCCGATGACTGGCTCGATCGGCGTAGTGACGATTAACCTGCCACGCTTGGCACTGAAATCAAAGAACGAGAAAGAATTTTTCAAGGGCTTGGGCGAGCTGATGGATATGGCGCGCGACAGTCTGGAGACCAAGCGCAAGGTGCTGGAGCAGCTGACCGATTCGGATATCAGCCTGTACCCGTACACCAAGTTTTACCTGCGCGATATTAAAAAGCGCTTCAATGAGTATTGGAAAAATCACTTCTCAACCATCGGTTTAATCGGTACAAATGAAGCGGCGTTGAATTTGCTGGGTGTTGATATTGGCACTGAAAAGGGTAAGGCGTTTGCCGAGAAAACGCTTGACTTCATGCGCGACCGCTTGGTGGAGTACCAGAAAGAAACGGGCAATAATTACAACCTGGAGGCGACGCCAGCCGAGGGCACGACCTACCGCTTGGCACAGATTGATAAGGCCAGCTTCCCTGACCGAGCGCACTTTGCCAATGGTCTCGGCGCTGCGGTTAAGCATCCGTTCTATACCAATTCCAGCCATTTGCCGGTCAATTACACTGATGATTTGTTTGAGCTGATGGATTTGCAGGATAATTTGCAGACTAAATACACGGGCGGCACGGTGATTCACTTCTTCCTGGGCGAGCGTATGGATGATCCACAGACGCTGAAGAAACTGGTTAAAACGATTTGCGAAAATTATAGATTGCCGTACTTTACCTTTACGCCAAGTTTCTCAATCTGTGCTAACCACGGCTATATCGTCGGCGAACATCCGGCTTGTCCGAATTGCGGCGAAAGTACTGAGGTCTACTCGCGGGTGGTTGGTTTCTTGCGCCCAGTTTCCCAGTGGAATAACGGTAAGCAAGCTGAATTTGACATGAGGGAGCATTATGACGATGCCGCCGAACACCAGCGAGCTAGCGCCGTCGCTGTCCCAGCTTAAGGTGGCGATTGGCGGGATTCAGAAGCTGTCGCTAGTGGACTATCCAGGGCACGTGGCGGCAGCGCTGTTTCTCTCGGGCTGTAATATGCGCTGCGGTTATTGCCATAATCCGGAGCTGGTGCTGCCCGAACGTTTGGCGCCGAGCATCCCAGTTGAAGAGGCGATGATATTCTTAAAATCGCGTATTGGCCGGCTAGACGGCGTGGTGATTTCTGGCGGCGAGCCGACGGTTAACGAGGATTTGCCGGTACTGTGCCGGATGATCAAGAGCCTCGGCTTTGATGTCAAGCTGGATACCAACGGTACGCACCCTGACATGGTGCGTGGCATGATCGAGGAGGGGACGATTGACTTCATCGCTATGGATGTCAAGGGGCCGCTGGAAAAATACGTGGAGATTGCGGCGCGGCCGATTGATCTAGCGGCGATCAAAGACAATGTGCGGCTGATGATTGATTCGGGAATTGGCCATGAATTTCGGACGACGATCGTTCGCGAGCAGCTGGAGGTAGCGGATTTTGAAAAGATTGGCGAGCTAGTCAAAGGCGCCAAGCGCTTTGCCTTGCAGCATTTTCGCACCGGCACCACCATTAGTCCGAAGTTTGCCAACTATCACACGTTTACTGATGAGGAATTCAGGGCCGCCCAAAACATAATGGAAAGGTATGTCGAAGAATGCGTGATTCACTAACCGTTGAAATTGTGCGGGTGCGCCAGGAAAACCCCGAGGTGACGACGCTGTATTTTGCGCGGCCGTTTGACTTTATGGCGGGGCAATATATCACAGTGTTCATTGAGGGCAGCCAGGTGCGCGAAGGCAAGGCCTATAGTATTTCTTCGCGTCCAGATGAGAAATTGATGTCGATTACCGTGAAAAATGTGGGCGGTGAATTCTCCAGCTATTTGTGTTCGCGTCAAGTTGGCGACACGCTGCAGATTAGCCGGGCGTACGGCGATTTTAATCCGCAGACCAAGCGGCCATTGGTTGGCATCGCGGCGGGGTGCGGGCTGAGTCCAATTTGGAGTATTTTGGCGGACGCCAAGCAGTCGACTTTTCTCTATTTGAGTCAAAAATCGCCGGAATATATGGTTTTCTCGGAGGAGCTAGCAGCGTCGAATATTACGGTCAAAAAGTTTAGTACCCGCCAGCAGGTTGAGGAAACAGACGGCTGGCACAATGGGCGGTTTGAGGTGGCGAAGATTGTGAGCGAAGTGCCGAGTGAGGCGCACTTTCTGGTTTGTGGCAGCTTGCCATTTGTACGCGATGTTTGGCAAAAGCTAACCGCCGCTGGCGTCGATGAATCACATATTTCAACGGAGACATTTTTTGAGCAATGATTGGGGCGACGAGTACAGCAGAAGTATCACCGACAGGAATTGACGGTGATGGTTTTGACGTATTTTCGTCGTTGCGAGATGGTGCTGGTGGTGAGGATTTTTCGTCTGGTGTTGATGATATTGGCGAGGAGGTGAATGCTGATACGGACGAAACGACAAACCTTGATTTGGTGGCGGTGGCTAGTGGTGAAGAAGAACTACCTTCTACTGAGGAAGTATCTGCGTCAATTGGTCAAACGGCATGCGTGACATGTGTTGGCTGCCCATATCTTAGCCAGTGTGTAAAACCTCAGGCATTAGCCATGAAGCAGGAGTCAGAAAAACAGGAGAACATAGCTGCTGATATGAGTTCTGCAGGTGAAGAGGCGGTTCCTAATTTAATGGAAATGACGCCAAAACAAAGCTATCTGGAAAGATTGTTAGCTCCAGATGACTTCGATAGTCTGGATGAAAATGGACGTGGGGAATTGGTGATGGCGGGATATTCAGAACCTATCAATTATCAAGAATCTATTACCAAAAAAGCGCCTAAGCCAGTAGTAGCAGAGGCAAAACCCATAGATTTAACAACTAAGACAAATGAGCCAACCGAGAAAATCATACCGCAGGAACGAGAAGATGAAACTTCGACTAACCAGGCGGTTGAAGCTTCGGGCGAGGATGTGGATACTGAAGCAACAGAAACGCCATTCTTTGAGTTAAAAACAGCCCCAGAAATTGCTGCTGACGATACTACAGATGTCGGGAAAGTTCTGTCAGAAAGTGCTAGTGAAGTGCTCAGCGATACATCTGGCGAGGAGTATTTTACCGAACCAACAGAGGAAAATCGTCCGTCGATAGAAATAAAACAGCAGACTTCTGCTATTATCTCTGACGCAGTAGACAAAGAAAACCAGCAGCCAGCATTCGAATCTTCAGACATACCAACCCAAACGCAAACGAAAACTGTGCCGTCATCGCCAGCGGTAAGCAAGGATACTCAAACCGCTAACGAGAATAATACTTTGCCAAAAAATGAAACTGCTAACTTCTTGTCTGGCGAAGGTAAACCCGTCGATAGTGTTGTGGAAAATACATATGATGGCGATGAAACTACTGCGCCATCAAGTGTAAAAACACCATCAATTGAACGCCAAAAAGAAAAAGTTTTTGTTATAACAGGGTCAGAATCGGCCAATTCTGAGCCGAGCCGAGCAGCAGAAAATGATGAAAGTGCTACGCCAGTTTCCGAGCAGCAACAGTTGGCGGCGCAGTTTGACGCAGTAAAGGCGGATGAACCTGCGGCTACAGATCTAATTGATAATTCTGGCACGAAAGCATCAACAGACGCTCAACCTAGCGAGATTAGTATAGATGCGGCGCCGGATTATAATAATTTTGTCGAATCGACCGATGGCGTTGATGTCGAACAGCCCAAGCATGTAATTCCAACCGCATCTAATGTGTCGCCATATCAGGAGCAAGAGGACGCCGTTAATGTGTCGGCGGAATACGAAACAAACGAGACATCTACTGAAAAGATAGTTAATGCGGCCGAATCAATTCCAGCCAAAGAGCAGCCTGATCAGCCGGTGATTGTGTCATTATCAGCTCAAGATATCGTTGAATATGGCGAGGACAACGAAGCTTGGGCTGAGGAGGATATGGTGTTTTTTGTCGAACAACAAGCGCCGTCATCAGTAGAGTTGAACGTATCTTCGGCTGAAATGGTGACGATTGCGCTATCAATGGAGGCAACTACGGTGCGTGAAGAAGTCGATGATTTGAAACCCTCTGTGGACGACGAGATTAGTGTTGATATGGATTCCGCGGGGCAATTGGACAATTCTAAGGCGGTATCAGTTCCTGAAGTCACCAATGATTATGAGCCAGTAGAGCAGATAGTTATTCCTACCTCGCCGGCTATTGAGCTAATACCTGATGTCGAGCTGGATGAGCCAGTAGTGGAAATTTTAGAGGAGCGCATCATGCCTCGCGAGGAGCGTGACAATATAGTTATGAAAGCATCGGAAAAAAGCGATTTGTTGCGCCTGGATGCTGAAGTTGAAACTATAACTATGGATACTAGCGGCATAGAATCAGTCGTCGATTTGTCTGAAGCGCAAGCAGAACTTGCTGCTACTGAAGTGTCTGAGGCGGTAGAATCTGAAGTGGACGAACAGAATGATTTGGCGGTTGCCAGTTACGGTTATAATAGCGAAATGAGTGCCGTGAGTGACAATGTTTTGGTCGTAAAAAGCCGCCCATCTCCTGGCCTATGGCCGGACGACAGCCAGCTCAATCCGGAGGAAGAATTCACGACAACAACTCAATCAAGTGCAGACGACAGCTCATTAGTATCGCGGCTGGTTGGCATGTTTGTAGTGGCGATGTGCGTGGTGCGCGGCCGACAGTCAGTGAAAGTTTAGTAAACACATAGCCTAAAGAAGCAGCAATGAAGTAGTATAATTAGATATATGAAAGCGCTGCAAACTAACATTAAATTATTCTTATATACGCCAAACAAATTCTTTGAGATACCTAATTTTCAACGCCCTTATTCTTGGACAGCCGATAATGTCCAAATGTTTTTAGACGACCTTGAAGAGGTGAAGCGTGGAGATAAAAAGCATTATTTCGGCAGTATCGTGTATATCAACGACGGCGACCGAAGTATCATTATCGACGGTCAGCAGCGTGCAACGACAGTTTTGCTGATGATCACTGCAATTTACCATTTAGCGTTAGAGTCACCTGAAAAGCTTAGACTGGTAGCCGAGCAAATCAAGGACGAGTATTTATACAATAGATATGCAAAACAATATGGATCAGAGGAAAACCGTATCAAACTGCGGGCGGTAACTACTGACAATAAAATATTTGAGAAAATATTTAGCCAGGCGGAATTGACAGAATATGAGAAGAAAAGTAATTTGTATAAATCCTACCTCCAATTCTACGACTACTTTAGAAATCGTGATCATTTAGAACAATATATTGATACGCTTGATGACTTCGAGATTGTCACGATTATTCTAGACAAAGACGATGATAATCCGCAAAAAGTCTTTGAGAGCATCAATTCGACCGGCAAGCCATTGACAGATGGCGACAAAATCCGAAACTTCTCGTTAATGTTGCGCACCTCCGAAAAACAAGATTATGTTTTGACTAACTATTGGCAGTATATTGAAACATACCTAACCGATCCGCAGCGTGATGATATTACCGACTTCTTCCGCGTCTATTTGATTGCCAAGAACCAATCGGTCGTGAATACCGATAAAGTATATCCGGAATTCAAAAGAGTATTCACTAAAAGTATTTCTAATGACCAGTCATACGAATCGCTTGACGAATTTTACGGCGAGATTTTGAGAATACTAAAATATTATCGCTTTCTAAAGTTTGGCATAGACGAAAATAATGAATTTACAAAACTTAGTTCGGTGGCATTTACAATGCGTTATCTGAGGATTGAAGCGTTCTTCCCGTATGCCGTATCAGTCATGAAATATTGGCAAGCTGGATATTTGTCAGATGATGAAATTACCGAGGTATTTGATGTGCTACGTGTCTACTTTTCACGACGTATAGTCGTTAACTTATCGGCAACAGGCTTAGACAGCTATTTTGCCGGATTGCACAGAAGCATATTGTCAATTGTTGAACAGGACAATGCTGCATATCTCGAAGTACTGAAATACACCGTACTTTCGAAAAACGGGCGGATCCGATTGCCCCGAAATAATGAAATAGAGATGGCAATAAAGGCGAACTTCACCTACAATCAGCGCTCTTCCAATGTCATGTATCTGTTAACTGCGGTTGACGATGAGTCTAAAGACGTGTCGTTGCTAAGGCAGATTTACAACAAAGAGCTACATTTAACGATTGAGCACATTATGCCGCAGACTATAACCAAAGCTTGGCGGAGTGAGCTCGGCGAACGTGCCGATGAGATTCATGGCATTTATTTGCATGGACTAGCAAATTTAACGCTAACCGGTTATAACTCCGAATACTCAAATAAGAGTTTCCAGGAGAAATGTAATATGCCGAATGGGTTTGCCGATAGCCCGCTTAAGATTAATAGGACTGTTGCTAAATATAGTACCTGGAATGAGAAGACTATACTGGAACGTCAGCAGTGGTGGATTGATAGAATAATTAGTATTTGGCCGTTACCAACAAGTACATTTGAACCGCCGGTACTCGACACAAAAGTTAATATCTTCGACGATATTGATTTTACAGGAGCAGTGGTAAAAATATTCTATATCGGTGACGATTCGTATCCGGTAACGAGCTGGTCGCAAATTCTTGGCGTCTATTGCGAGTATCTGTACGACGAGAACTCTGATTTTACTGATCAGATTATGAACAGCGAAAAGACGAAAAATTGGATCAGTAATGATTCTAAAAGATTTTTTAATTCCGTAAAGATTCACGACACAGGGCTTGTGGTTGACGTAGCAACAAATACGAATCAAAAAATACGGCTCATGCGCGAACTAGCGGAGATGTTTAATGTTGATAAAATCTCTATGAATGTTGAATTAACAAAGCCGATTGAACAGTAGGTATGCGTGCGGCTTGGCAACTTTAGTTTAGTTAGGGTGCTTGCTATACTGTCTATATGAGGATCTCTGACCGTCATCCGCTGGACCGGCCGCGTGAAAAGTTGGCGCGTTACGGTACGGCGCGACTGAGTGATTTGGAGCTGTTGATGGCGATTATCGGCAGCGGTAATGCTCGGGCCGATGTCGGTAAAATTGCGCGCGAGGTGCTGAAAATTGTGCGTCAAAAAGGCGGTGATGTTTCGTATGATGATCTGCGTGGCGTGGTCGGTTTGGGCGAGGCGAAAATCCCGGTGGTTCTGGCGAGCTTGGAACTGGCGCGGCGGTATCTGCTGGATAGCGATCAGCCAATTATTGACAGCCCGGAAAAAGCCGTTGAGCTGCTGGCCGATATTCGCGATAAAAAGCAGGAATATTTCGTCTGTCTGACGCTGGATGGTGCGAATCGTTTGATCGCTAAGCGGGTGGTGACTATTGGCACGCTGACTGCCAGCCTGGTGCATCCGCGCGAGGTCTTCGCTGACGCCATCACCGACCGCGCGGCCTCGATCATCGTGGTGCATAATCATCCGAGCGGGAGCTTGGAGGCTAGCCAGGCTGATAAAGATGTCACGAACAGGCTGGCGGAAGCGGGGAAACTACTTGGCATTACGCTTAATGATCATATTATTGTCACGAAAACTAGCTACAAGGGCCTGATACATTCACAGTAAACGACCCCCGAATCTGATATAATTACACGTATGAATATGAGGGATCTTGAAAGGCAGCTATGGGCTGCGGCGGATAAATTACGGGGCAACATCAGCTCGTCGGATTATAAATATGTCGTGTTGGGGCTGATTTTTCTAAAATATGTTTCAGATGCGTTTTCGGTGCGATATCAGGCAGCGATTGATGAGAATTATGATCCTGAGGACCGGGATTGGTATTTGGCGGAGAATGTTTTTTGGATTCCCAAGGAGGCTCGTTGGGAGCACCTGGTGGCGAGTGCCAAGCAGCCAGAAATTGGCGTACTAGTTGACAGCGCCATGGAGGCAATTGAACGCGACAATCCAAGTTTGAAGGGTGTTTTGCCGAAAAATTATGCCCGCGAAGCTCTAGATAAGCGTCGCTTGGGTGAACTCATCGATTTATTTACAAATATCAAATTTGATACTGCCAGTTCCAAAGATTTGCTTGGTCAAGTCTACGAATACTTTATGGGTATGTTTGCTGATAGTGAGGGTAAGCATGGCGGTGAATTCTACACGCCGCGCTCCATCGTTAAGCTGCTGGTAGAAATGCTTGAGCCATACAGCGGGCGTGTGTATGACCCGTGTTGCGGTAGCGGCGGTATGTTCGTCTGGAGTGAGAAGTTTGTCGAGGAGCACGCAGGCCGCGTTAGCGATATCGCGGTGTATGGCCAGGAACTGAACGAAACGACTTGGCGACTCGCTAAAATGAATATGGCAATTCGGGGAATTGACGCGAATATCAAACGCGGCGACACCCTGGTGGATGACCAGCTTCTCGACCTGAAAGCTGATTATATCTTGGCCAATCCGCCATTTAACATCAGCGATTGGGGTCAAGAGCACTTGCAGGCTGACCCGCGCTGGAAGTATGGTCTGCCACCAAAGGGTAACGCTAACTTTGCGTGGATTCAACATATGATTCACCATTTGAGCCCGCGCGGTACTGCAGGCTTTGTGCTGGCAAACGGGAGTATGAGCAGTCAAACTGGCGGTGAAGGTGACATCCGCAAACAGCTGGTTCTTAATGATATGGTTGACGCTATCGTCACGCTGCCGAGCCAGTTGTTTTTTAATGTGGCTATACCATGCTGTCTGTGGTTTGTGTCGCGTGATCGTGCCAATCGTCACGGCAAAGTGCTGTTCATTGATGGGCGTAATTTGGGCAAAATGGTCACCCGTCGTAACCGCGAACTGACTGCGGAAGATATCGCCAGGGTAGCGAAGACATATCATGATTATAAAACCGCCAGCGCGGATTACACTGACCAGCCAGGTTTTTGCAAAGTTGCTGCACTAGGGGAAATCAAGCAGCATGATTACGTGCTGACACCCGGTCGTTACGTTGGTGTCGAAGAGGCCGAGGAAGACGATGAACTGTTTGTCGAGAAATTTGCTAGGTTGACGGCTGAGCTTGAAGGGCAGTTTGCGAAGAGCCGTGAGCTAGAGGTAAAAATAAAAGAAAATCTTGCCAAAATAGAGAAAGAAACCAAATGATGAATGGTAACAACCCGAACAGCGAGATGGTGGTGTATGTTGGCGATGATGGCAGGCCGCAGATTAATGTAAGGTTCCAAGGTAAAACAATATGGCTTACTCAAGCTCAGCTAGCCAATCTATTTGATACCTCGCGACCAAATATTACCATGCATATTAAGAATATTTTTGATGAGGGCGAGCTAGATGAGGCTTCAGTATGTAAGGATTTCTTACTAACTGCTACGGATGGTAAGAAATATACCACGAAGCACTATAACCTAGATATGGTAATAGCGCTTGGTTATCGTGTGAAGTCAAATACTGCCACGAATTTTCGTATCTGGGCCACCGAAAGACTGCGTGAATATATCACCAAAGGCTTTGTCATGGATGACAAGCGTCTCAAGGAAAATAGTGGCGGAAGTTATTGGAAAGAATTGCTTGAGCGCATTCGAGATATTCGTAGTAGCGAAAAAATATTGTATCGGCAAGTGCTAGACTTATTCACCACCAGTCAAGATTACAATCCGAGTTCCAAAGAGCAAATAGAATTTTTCCAGATAGTTCAGAATAAATTGCACTACGCTGTTAATATGTTGACTGCCGCCGAGGTTATTTACTCCAGGGTTGATTCTGACAAGCCATTCTTAGGACTCACGACGTTTCGTGGTCAGCAACCGACCAAAAGCGAAGCGCAAATTGCCAAAAACTATTTGACGGCCGACGAACTTAGCATGCTCAACCGTCTCGTTAGCGCCTTTTTTGACCTTGCTGAGCTCAAGGCTATCAATCATGAACCAATGCGCATGGCTGATTGGGTACGTGAAGTTGACAAATTTGCGGCTACCTACGGTAAGGGCGTCCTTGATAACCCGGGCAAAATATCACACAAAACCATGCTCACCAAAGTTGCCAAAGAGTATGAATCATACAAAGAACGTATGCGTAATCAAGAGCTGAGTAGTATAGAGCAGCAATATCTTGAGGAGTTGAGGGCTGTGCAGAAGAGGGTTGAGGGGAAGAGATGAATGAGATAGTAAAAAATAGGGCTGGGAGCATTTATAATGAGTAAAGTATTTATCCAAGGAGTTATTAATAATATTAGGGCTAAGTCCACCCCGTATACTCCTATTACAGAGGCAATAACTAATGCTATTGATGCTATAGATAAGTCAGGCCGAAATGATGGGGAAATCCGTATTCGGATTATTAGGAATCCGCCATTTGTATCAACGGACGGTGATAAGTTGGCAGATGTAACTTCTGTGGAAGTCTCCGATAATGGTATCGGTTTTAATAAAGAAAATCGCGATTCTTTCGACACCATATATAGCCAATTTAAAAGGTCGATAGGAGGAAAGGGTTTTGGTCGATTTTTTTATCTGCGGCATTTTAACGACGTACACATAGAAAGCACGTTTATTGAAGATAACAAATACAAACATCGTTCATTCGATTTTGGTAAGCAATATGACGTTATAGTTAATGATAAGGTTAGTAATTCACCTAGCGCGTCAGAGACTGGTACGATACTTCGACTTTTAAACATTAAGGGCGTAAAACTTGACAAAGATCCAGAAATTATCTCACATCGCATTCTGGAACAGATCCTTAGTTATTTTTCCGACCCATCATATACATGCCCGCAGATTGTATTTGAAGATGATGCGCTAGATATCCCAATAATCCTAAATGAGCAAATTGGCACAAGAGATGATTCTCTAATTCAGCTCAAGAAAAGTGATACTTTTATTGTTAACGGTATAGAACTAAGATATAAAATGTTTAAAATCCTTAAGCCTCGAAACCAAAAGAGCAAGATTGTTCTAACTGCACGAAACCAAGCAGTTACCGAGAAGAGCTTGGATGTGTATATTCCAGATTTCTACTCTGACTTTACCGAAGACGTACTGGTTGATGGAGAGAAGAGATCTCGTAACTACATAATAAGATTCTACGTTCAAGGAGAATATCTGGAGGATAATGTTACGGTAGAACGTGACAGTTTTAACTTTGGTGAAAAGCATGACCCACTATATCCAGTATCGGGAGAGGATATTGAAAAGGCTATTGCAGAAATCGCAAAAAAGGAATTTGAAGGTGTGGTTAGTCTAAGGTCAAAAGTAAAAAGAGAGAAGTTTGAGAAATATACCCAAAGTAACATTTGGTACAAGCCATATATTGACGACATAGATTTTGAAGCAATAAAGGCAAATCCTACCCAGGATGACATAGAGTTAATTCTACATAAGGCAAAGTATGAACGTGACTTAGAGATAAAGAGAAACATCTCTCAGTTGACTAGTAGAAACAGGAATTATATAGAAGCACAGTCGAATGCTAAAAAGCTGATTAGAGAAGTAAAAGACGCAAGCTATAGTGATTTAGCACAATATATAGCGTTTCGTAAATCTATCCTGGAATTATTTAAAAAGACTTTGGAATGGAATGATTTGGGAGAATACGATACGGAAAAGGCAGTTCATGATATAATATTTCCTACAAAATCAGATTCAAATGATACGATATATGATGGCCATAATTTGTGGATTATAGACGAAGGGTTAAATCTTACTCAGTATCTCAGTTCGGATAAAAACATATTTAATGAAAATAAGGACCGTCCAGATATCGCAGCATTTCATTATAATGTTGCGTATAGAGACGGCTCGGAGGCTTCTAATCCAGTAAGTATCTTTGAATTTAAACGACCTGGTAGAAATGACTTTGTAGATGCGTCTTCTAAAGAAGACCCTATACAACAAATAATTCGTTATGTTAACAGCATGAGAAATGGCGACTATAAGACACCAAAAGGAAGTAGGATTCATATCTCACCCACAACACCCTTCTATGGTTATATAGTAGCGGATGTTGATAATAAGGTTGAAAAATGGTTGATTGAAGAGAAAAACTTAAAATCAATGCCAGACAATAAAGGGTGGTTCTTAATACAGGACAATATTAATCTCAGAATTGAATTCGTAACGTGGGAAAAACTGCTAAATGATGCAGTTGTGCGTCACCGAATATTCTTTGAGAAATTGGGGTTAGAAGGATAATGAGAACAGCTGTTTTAAGTGATATCATCGAGCTCATAGGTGGCGGCACCCCGAAGACAAACAAACCCGAGTTTTGGAGTGGTGACATACCGTGGCTGTCCGTGGTTGATTTTGGGGGTGACAGACGCTGGGTGGATCAAACCGAAAAAGCAATCACTAGTCTTGGGCTGGAGAGCTCTAGTACGAAACTGCTAAACAAAGGAGATATAATCATATCTGCACGCGGTACTGTGGGCGAATTGGCTCAACTGAGGCGACCAATGGCTTTTAATCAATCTTGCTATGGAATTAGGGCAAAAGCAGGGGTTGATCAAAATTTTCTTTATTATCTATTGAAAAAATCTGTTAATGATCTAAGAAGGCAGTCACACGGTGGTGTATTTAATACGATAACTCGTAGCACTTTTGATGTTGTCAGTGTCAGTATACCAAATTTAGAAACCCAAAAGAAAATTGCCAATATCCTCGGCAGTCTTGATGAAAAAATCGAGCTCAATCGCCGCATGAACGAAACCCTCGAGCAGCTCGGTCAAGCTCTCTTTCGTCATTATTTTGTTGATAAAACTAAGCAGAGTAATGGTAATATACGGACCATACCTTTAGGGAAAAAGTTTCATCCAAAAAGAGGTAGAAGTTTGCAAGCTAGAGATATGATTTGTGGTGACACGCCGGTTATTAGCGGTGGACTGAAGCCAGCCGGATTTCACAATGAAGCAAATACGACCGCGCCAGTTATCACGATAAGTGCATCCGGAGCAAATGCTGGTTTTGTATCTGTCTGGGGTGAACCAGTTTGGTCGGCAGACTCTTCGTACATTGACTCAACAATTACCAAATATGTTTATACCTATTATTTGTTCCTCAAGAATAAGCAAAAAGAAATATACGATATGCAAACTGGCTCTGGCCAGCCGCATATTTATCCAAAGCACATAGAGCTTTTGGAGATTGCTGATTTATCAGATTGCGAGTTTAATGATTTCGAGCAGAGAGTGCGACCATTATTTGATATGATACATAAAAACAAGAAGCAAATAGATTATTTATCTAACATTCGTGATTTGCTTTTACCAAAATTAATTTCTGGAGAGATTGAAATATGGCAGCCGAACTAAAAACGAATAAACTATCAGTATATCTTATAAAGGACGGAATTGAAGATATAGCAGACATCTTTGACGATCCGTCGTCAATTAAAAATATATCTATCGATGACAATGCTACGCTTTACTATAGCAACTCCAGACCTAAGCCGCCTAGTTGGCTTTATAACTTTTTTGGCAAAGGTATTGCTGATAATCTGAATTCTGATCTTTATACGGCATATGTTAGCGCGGCGTTGATCATGAATGTGAAAATTGATGATATACAATCTCGTAAGTTTGCAGTAGCTTTTGGGTTGGGTGGTTGGCAGTTATTAAAACCTGGTTGTTATGAAGAGAGATTTGGTTTAATGACCACATTAAACTTAATAAAAGCCGACTCGATTCGCAGTATTGACAAGAGTAGTGTGGGGTTATTCCCAAAACAGGCTCGAGAGCAGGTTATTGTTGCTAGTGAAGCAGCAGATTTTGGAATTGATATAGAGCAGGATTTAGTACGCGCAGTTACTGGAAAATGCTTGAATCAAGACCACGGGTCAACGATAACGGGTAAAGACTCTCTTCATGTATCAGCTAAAGTTAATATATTTAACCTTAACGATAAACTTCGTGATTATTTTCTTGCTTCAAAGCTTAATGTCTATAAAGATAATTTTGATTGGATTGATCAAGTCGCTGAAGTAAAAGACCCTGTAAAAATCAACTCTTTAACGATATTTTAATTAGTAAGTTAAACTCTGAAGAGCATGGTGCTGTATGGTTAGCGGTTCCTGAAATTATTGATTGGAGTGATGTCAAAGGATTTTTATTTATTGGAGATGTGAATTCTTTTGATGATGATTTAGGTCTAGATAATCTACTTAACAGTTTGGATAACCGTGGCAAAGAAGTTAACCTTGATACTCTAAAAAAGCAGAAAATTGTTGCACTCAATGACAGTAATAACCAGGAGTTTAAGAGATGGGCAGCTTGGTCTTGTATTTATGCTGAGGTAAAGGATGAGTATGGTGGAATATATATTCTTAATAATTCAAAATGGTATTGTGTTGAAACAGACTTTGCAAAACTTATTAATCAAGAATATCTATCAATAGTGGAGGAAGAGGAAGTTTTGCCGCCCTTTGCAATAGAGGATTCTTCTGAAAATTCGTACAACGAAAGAGTAGCACGTATTAATGGGTTGACGCTTATGGATGCAAAAAATATACCGTATGGAGGTGGACATAGTAAGATAGAGTTTTGTGATCTATTTGATTACAATAATTCTCGTTTATACCATGTAAAAAATTACGGTGGATCGTCTGTCTTAAGTCATTTATTTAATCAAGGGCTCGTATCTGCGCAACTTATGCTTAGTGATGAGAATTTCAGAAAATCAGTAAATAATATATTGCCGGCTTCGGAACAATTTGATCCAGTAGAACAGAAGCCGGATGCACGGAAATATGAGGTAATATTTAGTGTTATCAGTGAGTCGTCTAACAAGTTAAATATACCTTTTTTCAGTAAAGTTGCCCTTAAAAATGTTAAGAGGAGTCTCGAGCTTTACGGCATTGGCAAAGTAAGGTTGATAAAAATCCAGAAAAGTAAAGGATAGGAATAGGAATATGACCGAATCCCAAATCGAACAATACGCGCTTGATATCCTGGCCAATCTAGGTTGGCAGATTTTACACGGGCCAGATATTGGTCCGGATGGTGCTGCGGCTGAGCGTGAGCTGCGGCAGGTGGTGTTGCTGGAGCGGCTGCGAAGTGCTTTGGCGCGGCTCAATCCGCACATTCCAGAACCGGCCTTGAATGAAGCGATGCGGCGTTTGACGCAGATTAGTAAACCAAGCTTGATCGAGAATAATCACGATTTTCATCAATTGCTGGTAGCAGGCGTGCCGGTGCAATATCGCATGCCAAGTGGCGAAGTGAAACATGATATCGTGCGGGTGGTTGATTTTACCTCGCCAAAAAACAATGATTTTGTGGCGGTCAATCAGCTGACGGTTTTGCAGGGCGACTATAATCGCCGGCCGGATATCGTGCTGTTTGTGAACGGCTTGCCACTGGTGGTAATCGAACTAAAAAATGCGGCTGACACGAAGGCGGATTTGGTAGCGGCGTATCAGCAGATCCAGACGTACAAGCGCGAGATTAGTGATCTGTTCCGCTTTAATGAATTATGTGTAACGAGCGATGGACTAGAGGCGGAGATGGGGACGATAACCAGTCCGCTGGAGCGAATGATGCCGTGGAAAACGATTAATGGCGAGAAAGAAGTTGGCAATGTGCCGATGCTGGAAGTGTTGCTGCGCGGTGCGTGTACGCCTGAACGCTTGCTGGATGTAGTACAGAATTTTATCGTATTTGAGCGAGGTGATGGCGATAAGTTGATCAAGAAAGTTGCTGCTTATCATCAATATTGGGTGGTGAATAAGGCGCTTGATCGAACGCTGACAGCTAGTAGTAAACGTGGCGATCAGCGGGCTGGTGTGGTTTGGCATACGCAAGGGTCGGGTAAGAGCTTGAGCATGGTGTTTTATACTGGCAAGCTGATGAAGTCGCGCGATTTGCATAACCCAACCATCGTGGTGGTGACGGATCGTAATGATCTTGATGGTCAATTATTCGGTACGTTTAGCGCCTGTCGCGAATTATTAGGGGAAGATCCGAAACAAGCTGATTCGCGCAGTGAACTCAGGAAGCTACTGCAGCGCCAAGCGGGTGGAATTATCTTTACGACAATCCAAAAGTTTTCGCCTGAGGATGAGGAGGACAGTCTGCCAGTCCTGACTGATCGACGCAATGTCATCGTGATGGCAGATGAGGCACATCGTAGTCAGTATGGTTTGAAGGCGCATGTTCGAGCCAGTGATGCTCAGCTGGTGTATGGCTATGCTAAGTATATGCGCGACGCTCTGCCGGGTGCGAGCTACATTGGCTTTACGGGTACGCCGATTGAAACGGATGATAAGTCAACGCCAGCAGTGTTTGGCGATTATATCGACATTTATGATGTCGAGCAGGCGGTGAAAGATGGCGCAACGGTGCCGATTTATTATGAGAGTCGGCTGGTTGATTTGAATATGGACGAGGCGACGCGGCAGTGGCTGGATAAGGAAGTTGATGATTTGCTGGAGGGTGAAGAATTGAGTCGTCAGGATGCGCTGAAGGCTGAGTATGCGCAAAAAGAAGCCATCGTCGGTAATAGCGAGCGGCTGAATACTATCGCTTTGGACGTCATTGAGCACTTTGAGGCTCGGCAAAGTGTCCTGAGTGGTAAAGGTATGATCGTGACGATGAGTCGCGGTATTGCGGCTGATTTGTATGAAAAAATTGTGGCGTATCGGCCGGATTGGCACAGTGACGATGACGCACGCGGTGTGATAAAGGTGATTATTACTGGTAGTGCTAGTGACCCCGACTACTTGCAGCCGCACATTCGTAACAAACAGCGAGTAAAAGCGATCGAAAAGCGCATCAAAGATCCAAATGACCCGCTTGAATTGGTGATTGTGTGCGACATGTGGCTGACGGGGTTTGATGTGCCAAACATGCACACTATGTATCTGGATAAGCCGCTTAAAGGCCATAATTTGATGCAAGCGATTGCCAGGGTAAATCGAGTGTTTCCTGGAAAAACCGGTGGTTTGGTGGTTGACTATCTGGGTGTGGCAGGGGCGCTGCGCGATGCTATTTCTGACTATACGCAAAGCGGTGGTCAAGGCGCACCGCAGCTTGATATTACTGAGGCAGTGGCACAGATGCAGATGCGTTACGAAGTGGTACGCGATCTGTTTGGCAACTTTGACTACCAGCGATATTTTACTGCACCAACCGACCAACAGCTGCAAATTATCTTGGATGCTGAGGAATATATTTTGGGGTTGGAAGACGGCGAGAAACGGTTGAAGCAGCATGTTTTAGAACTGAGTAAAGCATTCGCGCTGGCCATGCCCAGGCCCGAAGCGCTAGAAATTCGCGAAGAAGTGGCGCTGTTTCAGGCAGTGAAATCTCGGCTGGAGAAAGTATCGAGTTCGGTGGTGGTGACTGATGCTGAGTATCGTAGTGCGCTGAAACAAATTGTCGATAAAGCAATTGCGCCAGTTGGTGTAGTCGATGTGTTTGAGGCGGCAGGCCTGGAAAAGCCGGAATTGTCGATTTTAAGCGATGAGTTTTTGGCAGAAATTCGTAACATGGAGCGCAAGAATTTGTCAGTGGAAGCCCTGCAAAAACTGCTTGCTGATGAAATCAAGTTACGATTTTCGCGAAACTATGCCAAGGACACCAAGTTCTCTGACTTGCTTAATCAAGCCTTGACGCGCTATAGAAACGGGACGATTGAGGCAGCGCAGGTAATTGAAGAACTAATCAATATCGGACAGCAAGTGCGCCAGACTGTTGAGAATGGAGCGGTCGATGGTCTAAGTGAAGATGAGATTATCTTTTATGATGCGCTGGTTGAAAATGGCAGTGCTCGTGAAGTACTGGGTGACGCACAACTGCGCGATATCGCAAAAGTATTGTTGGAACAAGTTCGTCGAGATGCCACGATTGACTGGGCGGAGCGCAGGAATGTTCAGGCAAAACTGAAAGTTAACGTCAAAAAGACTTTGGCAAAATATGGCTACCCGCCAGACCAGCAGGCGTTGGCAACTGACATGGTATTGGAGCAGGCCAAGCGCTATGGTAACGAGTGGAGTCATAAGCGCGCGACGTATGACGCTGGCGGCGGAGCGAGCTTGCTCGATTAATTTATGGTTTTACAATAAACCCGCTTCGTCGATAGATAAAATCACCAACAGACAGCTGTTGACGCGGGAACGGTTTGGTTAACTCACGACGTTCAACGTATGTTTTGTAACTTCGACGATCCATGAGCGACCGGACTTTTCAACCAGATAATAGCGTCTATCGCCTTTAAGTTGTCCAATGGCTTCGCCGGAAAAAGCGACATCAAGCGTTCCAGCTCCTACGAAAAAGTCGATGATTTGTTGCCACCACGTTAGTCGTCTGTGGCGATTTAGTGATTCAATTTGATCGGCGTCGGCAAATTTGTCTGCAACTGCCAGGTCGGATGCTGAAAATCCTTTCGTATCTGTCGGGTAGGCGTCAAGATCAAGTGGTTCGCGTATGGCCGAAGCTAATCCTGCTCGTGTGTAGTCGAGTAGCTCATCCACACTAGTGTTAAATAATTTTGCTAGCGCTTGCACGTTGTCTATGTCTGGAAAGCCAGCACCTCGTTCCCATTTAGCAACTGCTTGTCGCGTAACGTTGAGTCGATCGGCTAGTTGCTCTTGTGACCAACCAGTTTGTTGACGTAATTGTTTAAGCTTTTTGGCAAAAATCATTTGGCGTCCTTTCGTTTATTTTCTAACAGCATAGCGTAATCTTAGTGTCTTGGCGAGCAACTTTGCGTTGCCTATCATGGGGTAATACAATACGCAAAGTTTGTTTTAAGGGGGTATAATAGGGCTAAGGAAAGGTAATATGATAAAGCCGGTAGGATGTTAACCATGAAAATCTCCGTCCACCTCAAACCCAACTCCCGTCACCGCGAAGAAGTGGTGGTTGGTGACGATGGTGTGCTGACAATTTACACCAAGGCGCCAGCCATTGAGGGGCGAGCGAATATGGCGGCGGCGAAGCTACTAGCGAAACATTTTGATGTGGCGCCGTCAAAGGTAAAATTACTGCGCGGTGCGACTTCGAAATATAAGGTGTTTGAGATAGATAAGGCAGGATAGTCGTTGTAACGAGCACCCGTAACACCCAGCTATAATTCTACGGATATCCAGCTCCTGGTGTCGTGGTGCCGAGTAATCCCTGCACGGTCACAAACGAATACCCTTGCTGTTTCAGTGCGTTGAGGATGCACGGTACGGCATTGACGGAGGTTTGGTGAATATCGTGCATCAAAATAATTGCTCCAGGGCGGGCACCAGCAACTGCGCGCGAGCAGACGATGTCGCTATTGCGATCAGCCCAGTCGCGGGTGTCGACCGACCACAAGATTGATGACATACTACGCAGGCGAAGTTGCTCTAGGACAACGCCGTTAACTGCACCATAAGGCGGGCGCAAGATGCTCGGCGTGACGCCGGTGGCTTGTTTAATGGCGTCGTTGGTACGGTCGATTTCGCTGGCAATTTGGTGAACCGGTAGCTTGGGTAGTTCTGGGTGCGACCACGAGTGGTTACCCAGTTGGTGGCCACGCGCATGCATACGCCGTAGCACATCGGCTTGCGCGGAAACCTTGCTGCCGATCAAGAAAAAGGTGGCTTTAGCGCCGTGCTGATCCAAGATGTCCAGTAGGTGTGCAGTGTATGGTCCCGGCCCGTCATCAAACGTCAAGGCGATCACTTTACCTGGGTTTACGGGTGTTGGCGCCGCAGGCGCTGGCTTTGGCTCGGGCGGCTTGGGGATGTTAGCCAGCTTCCGGGCTGTCGGATTTTGCAGATATTTGGCAACGGCGGCGATCGGCACTTTGATCGTCATTTCGCCGTAGGCTGACGGTAAGAGCGAAGCCTGTCCAATTGGCCAAGCCAAGGTGTTACCATCATCAGTGATGGTAAAGTTCGATAACGCCTCCTTGGTGATCATCTCATCAAGATTCGCTTCTGGTTGCTGGCGCTGCTTGATGGTTTGCGCGACGTCGTGCCGGGCAGCCGCCACGATTGCCTTGATGGCTTCCTCCGATTTCTCGGTCAAATTATCCAAGCCAATCACCTTGCCAGACTTCTTGTCAAACGTCCAAAAATGCGTCAGCGACACCGGATGCGCGCCGTGCATATCTTGTTTAATATTGACAATGATCGACAGAGCGGTCGAATTATTATGCGTAACTTGATAACTAATCGTCTCTGTCATTGGTCGGTCGAATGTCGGAGCGTTAGTGGCGGTGTGGCGGAAATCACCGTCAGCACGGTCGATTACTCGGGCGATGAGTTTGTTGATTTTGGAATTGCTGGTGATTGGATATTCAATTGAAACTTTCTCGTGTTTGGTGTCGCGCGTTACGAACTTGGAGCGGATGCCAGCATAGCGTGAGTCGGTGAAGTAATATTTTTCATCTTCCAGAACGGTTGGGCGCTGGACGGGTGGTTGTATGGATTGGAGATAAAATAACGCCGCCATGGCGACTACCGCCAACAAAAGTAGTATGGCGAATAAGACACCGCTTAGTTTTGATGTGCTTTGGGGAGCTGTGCTGGTTTTTGGCTCACGACGAGGCTGAGTTGACGGTCGTTCTTTTGATAATTTTTGAGATTTCGTTTGCGTTTTTTTGGCAGACATTAGTTCACTCCGCCAGCTTTCAAAATTGCTTTTAGGCCACTTTCACCACCAGCAAATCCACTGGCGACATAGTCATTGACTACCATGTATGGTAGACCGCTCACGCCAAGCGAAAGGGCTTTTTGGGTGCTGTCATCAATCTCTTTTTGGTGAGGTTTTTTGGTCATACAATCAGTAAATGTTGCCTCATCCATACCAACATGTTTGGCAGAAGCCAGGAAGTAGCCTAACGGCAGTGGTGGAATTTTTTGCGGTACGGCAACGTTTTTCACACCAATGCCTTTGTCAAAATAATCACGTTTGATGCGTGGCACGATGTCGTGTGTATATTGCCAATATTTGTCTTGGTCAGCGGCGCAAAAAGCAGCGTGAGCGCCAGTTTCTGTGTTGTCGGTAACTTCTTTGAGCAGCGTCACCACGCGGTGTTCGTAGCGAACTTTGCCTGATTTGAGATACTCATTTTTGAAGAAATCAGCGTTGGTGGCCGCTTCAACTTCGGCACAGAATGAGCAGAAATAATCAGTATAGTCAACGAATACGTGCTTGGCCTCAGTAGAGCCTTGCGACATCTTTTCGTTCCACGGCTTGCCGTCACCAATGTGGCGATTTGGCGGGCGATTGACAATACCATAAATAAATAGTGCTACAATTCCCGTGATCATAATCCCCAAGATGACCCAAATGAGTGCTATGCCGGCTGTTTTTTGTCGATTCATATGTCCCCCTGTTTTGCTAATTCGGTATACATAAAGGCGATTTGTCCAGACTTGTAGAGTGAAAAGAGGCTTAATAGCAGGGCTAGGATCAGCACGAGGGTGCTGGCGACAGTGGCGGCAGTGGCTGTGGCGGCGCCTGAGAAGAACACGGCAACGAGCGGCAGGATGAGTGACGTGCCGCAAGGAACGCAGCCCAAACCGATGGCGGCAGCCACGGAGGCCAAGCCGCTGAGTCCGACTTGTCGAGTGACCGACTGTTCATTACGCTTATTTTTCTTGGCAGTGAAAATGACGACGGTAATTGACAGTCCTTGGAGGAGTGACACCATGAGCAGTAGCGCGCCGTTTAGCGAGCTGAAGCCCTGTTTGAATATATCAATGAACATGGTTCCAAGAAGGGAGATTTTGTCTAATATTGGTAGTCGCGACATCATCAGCGGGCCATAAAAATTGGCGTTGATGGCAAAGAAAATAATGAGTGCAAACAGCACGAATAAGACAATTGCCAGTAGCAAGTAGGGTGGTAAGCTGAGAATTTTACTAACCCCCAACGCGGCCGACTTGACAGAGCGCCGTTTATTATACACTCGGCAAAATTGAACCATGCATCCATTATACGTCAAAATTGCATAATAGTATGCATTCTGGTGCAGTCTACTCGCGTTTGGGTGGCGGGCTACGGAATGAGGTGGCTGTGATGGGGTAGATCGTATAGCAAGAGAGCGGGTAGTTGGTCGCCAACACAAACTATACACTGAGTGTATAAAACTCTTGCAATAACTAAACATAGGGTGTATAGTAAGAGTATGAGCGTTCAATATACCCTGTTAGGTTTTTTAGCGGAAGAGTCAAATTATGGCTATGAGTTAAAGAAAAAATATGACGGCTATTTTGGTAAGGACAAGCCAATTTTAACCGGTCAGATATATTCAACTCTGGCGCGGCTCAAACGCGACAACAAGGTCAAAGAAATTACTGATACCAGCGAATCGGGCGGGCCGGATCGGGTTCGGTATGAAATTACCGACGAGGGTAAGCAAGATTTGCAGGCTTGGCTGGAATCACCAGAGGCGCCGTCGCCGCAACTGCAAGCGACGATGTATGTCAAAGCAGTGCTAGCTATTCTGAAGGATGGCGATGCGTCACCGTATTTGGATAACCAACGGCAGGCGCACATCCAACGGATGCGTGAGCTGACAGCTCAGCGGCGTGACAGCAATTTATCGGATATGCTGCTGATCGACCACGCGCTGTATCATTTGGAGGCGGATTTACGCTGGATTGAATTAACTATTTCGCGGTTAACGCGGCTAAAGGAGGAAATTTTGCATGAGCAAACCAATAATTAGCGCTAAAAATATTACAAAGTCGTTCGGGCAAACGCAGGCGCTGCGCGGTGTTAGCTTGGATGTCGAGGCGGGCGAAGTACTGGCGATTATGGGTCCGTCGGGTTCTGGTAAGTCAACACTGCTACACAGCTTGGCAGCGATTACCAAAGTTGATGGCGGCGAGATCGACTTCGACGGCCAGCGGATTGATAAGATGGGTGACGATAAGCGCAGTCTGCTAAGGCGCACCAGCTTTGGTTTTGTCTTTCAGTTTGGACAGCTAGTGCCGGAGCTAACGGCGCTGGACAATGTAGCGTTGCCATTGCTGCTCAACGGCGTCAAGCGAAACGAGGCCTATCAAAAGGCGAAATCATGGCTGAATAAGGTTGAGTTGGCGAGTAAAGCCGACAGTATGCTTGGCGAGTTGTCGGGCGGACAAATGCAGCGGGTGGCGATCGCCCGGGCCATGGTGATTGAGCCAAAAGTGTTGTTTGCTGATGAGCCAACTGGTTCATTAGATAGCCTGAACTCAGAAAAGGTCATGGAGTTATTCATTAAAACTGCCAAAGAGCACGGCACGACAGTCATTATGGTGACGCACGAGCCGACGATTGCCGCCTATGCTGATCGGGAAATCATCGTCCGTGATGGGCAGATTTCTGGCGCCGAGGCGGCGGTAAATCCAATGCGGGTGAGGCTTAATAAAACTAATGCGAGGATTATCCGATGAGCGTTAGTTGGATGTTATTGCAAAAGTCTGGCCGCCAGTCGTTCGCGCGTCTGGGTCTGACCACGGCGGCGGTGGCGCTGGGGATCGTGCTGGTGTGCTGCTTTACGGCTGGTATCAACGGGATAAAGGGGCGCGCTAGTGGGCTAGCAATTAATACGGCGACATATCAGGCGGCTCGCGGTGCGGCTGAACAAAAACCGATTGAGGGTGTTGAACCGCTGAAAATTGGTGGTACCTGGCGTGGTGATGCATCGAAATGGCGTGGTCAGTCCATCCAGTCTTATTCAATGTACGGCACGGCTAAATCGCCGCAATTTGCCAAGCTAAAAACGCCGCATCCTGGTGAATACTACTTATCAAAAGCGTTGGCCGATGCGGTTGCTCAGCATCCAGAGGACAATATCTTGGCACGTTTTGGTAAAAATACCAAATACCTTGGTGTAATTCCTAGCGAATATGTTGCTAGCCCGGATGCATTGATGATGGTACGTGGCGCGAGCGCCGAGGAAGTGGCCGAGAGCGATGCTTTTACCAAATCTCAGGGGCAGCCATCATACTTTGCTGATGTTTATCGGACGGACGCTAACGGATTAAAATCGGATGCTAAAATAGACCCAGTTGCCGTCATTGTATTTGGTGTCGGCGGGACGATCTTGCTGTTTCCAATCGTCATTTTCGTGTCAGTGGCGACACAGCTAGGTGCAGCACAGCGGGAAAAACGCTATGCTGCTTTGCGGCTGATCGGCGCGACTAAGCGGCAGGTGGGACGGGTGTTGATGTTGGAATCGCTATTGGCGTCGGTTGTGGGTGTACTAATTGGGCTGGGCGCGTTCTGGCTGCTGCAAGCGCCGCTGCAGGATTTCAGGATGGACGGCATGCGGTTTAATCCTGGCGATTTGGTGCTAACTGGCACGCAATATGCGTTGATTATCGGTTTGACGCTGGGACTAACGATGTTTGTCAACTGGCGGCGGATGCGCCGGGCGCAGATTTCGCCGCTGGGTGTGTCGCGTTCGGTTGAAAAGGTAAAGAAATTGCGCGCTTGGCGGGCGCTGGTGCCAGCACTTGGTATCGCGTTCTTTGCTTGGCTGTCGTCGAAGCCAGGGCGGGATTGGCTGGCGGCTAATAAAGAATCAGCTCTGCCGTCGGTACTATTGATGGCGGCGCTGCTGCTGGTGATGTTCGGCTTGATTCTGGCTGGCGGCTGGCTGACTAATAAGCTGTCGCTGTTGGCAGCGCGCTGGGCTAATAACGCTTCGATGTTGATCGCTGGTAAGCGTACGGCGGTGCATTCGCGGACAATTTTCCGCAGTGTCAGCGGCGTGGTATTGGCGCTGTTTGCGGGCAGCTTTTACTTGACAGCGACCAGCGGTATCGAGGGCTTAAATGCTCAGGCTGTCAAAGATAACGGTTTTTCACAGTTAAAGCGCGGCACAGCAATCGTCATCGGCCGCTCGCTGCCCGGCGATATGGCGGAGCAGCTGCAGCAAAAATCTTACATCACGTCGGTGGCGACGATCTATCCGCGCGAGGACGGTGACGCGATTCGCTGCCAGGATTTGGCGAAGTATACCGAGCACGCTTGCCCGAATAACGCCCGACCCGACCAATTTGCACTGCTGAATTTTGACGCGCCAGTGGTCAAAAACGTATCGTTGATTAACGACAAGGTTGATACGAACGGCGCCAAGGAATATTTGGTGACATTGAAGTCAGATAATGATATCGAGAAATTGCGTACCTTGGTGACGGCGAAAGCCAATCAGTACGATTTGACCTATGCCGTGAGCGGCACTGACTCTAAAAAGCCGCATATCAATCCGACGATTCGCGAATTTGCCGACTTAGCCTATGTCGGTATCGGCGTGACGCTGTTCGTGGCGGTGGCAAGCTTGATTGTCTCGACGATTGGCGGGCTGATGGAACGCCGCCGCTCGCTATACACGCTGCGGCTGAGCGGTATGCGCCTTGCTCAGTTGAAACGTTTGGTGATGGTTGAATCGGTGGCGCCGCTACTCACCACCTCGATTCTGTCGTGCGGTTTTGGCGTGTGGACGGGTGCAGTATTTACTAGCACGTTCTCGACGACGCTGAAGCCGGTGTTAACGCCAACTTACTTCGCCATCGTTGGTGTTGGCTTGGCGGCAGCGATTATCGGTATCTATCTAATTCTGCCGATGGTTGACAAGTTAACGCGGGCAGAGGCTAATCAAACCGAGTAGTGCGCCTCGGTCCGAGGATAATCTACCGAAAAGCGTTCCAGTTGGCGGCTGGGACGCTTTTTCTTGCGCTGCATTGATTCAGTCAAGACGAGACTTCCGGACGTTTGCAGTCAAATGCGGCTGTACGACGATGGAAGGTGTTAATCAGGGAAATAGGTGAAACTTAATTATTGTTTTTGGAACTTCACGCGGTCGTTAATTATATTCACTTTTACTGTCTCGCCGTCATGAATTCGCCCGTCGATCAGCTCCAGCGCCAGCGGGTCAAGCACCCGCTTTTGTACCAAGCGCTTCAGCGGCCGGGCGCCAAAGGCCGGGTCGTAGCCGTCGCGGGCCAGCATGTCGCGGACGCTATCGTCAAACTCTAGCGTGATGTCGCGGCTATCTTTGACTTGGCGGGCGACGCGTTTCAGCTGGACATCGACAATTGCTCGCATGGCCTCTGGTCGAATGCGGTCGAAGATAACGATGTCATCGATGCGGTTGAGAAATTCCGGACGGAAGTGTTGCCTGAGCACCTCAAACATTTGATTATCCAGTGCCGATAAATCGTCGCCAGAAAAATCCATGATTGTCTGCGAGCCGACATTGCTGGTCATGATAATTACCGTGTTAGAAAAATCGACTGTTCGCCCCTGGCCATCGGTCAGGCGGCCGTCGTCGAGCACCTGGAGGAGCACGTTAAAGACGTCGGGATGGGCCTTCTCAATTTCATCAAACAACACCACGCTGTAGGGGCGGCGGCGCACCGCTTCGGTGAGTTGTCCCCCTTGGTCGTAGCCGACGTAGCCTGGCGGCGAGCCAATCAGGCGGGCCACGGCGTGCCGCTCCATGTATTCACTCATGTCGATGCGGATCATGGCGTGTTCGTCGTCAAATAATTCACGGCACAGGCTGCGGGCCACTTCTGTTTTTCCGACCCCAGTTGGGCCAAGGAAGAGGAAGGAGCCGATCGGCCGGTTGGTATCACTGAGGCCAGCACGCGAACGGCGAATAGCACTGGCCACGGCGGCGATGGCCTTGTCTTGACCAATCACTTGCGTGCTAATATGCTCCTCCAATTTGGCTAGTTTGCTCGATTCGGTCTCCATCAGTCGCTCCACGGGAATGCCCGTCCAGCGCGCCACCACACTGGCGATGTCGTCGGGAGTGACTTCTTCACGTAGTAAGCGGTCGGCCGGTGGAATGGCAGCCAGTTCCTGGCGGGCGGCAGCCAGCTTTTTCTCCAGATCTGGCAGGTCGCCGTATTTGATGCGGCTGGCGGTGGCCAGGTCGGCGTCGCGCTCGGCGATTTCCAGTTGCGAGCGCAAACTATCCATGGTTTCGGTAGCGGTATTGACGGTCTGGAGGATATCCTTTTCGTGCTGCCATTTATTGTCAATCACCTCGGCCTGAGTCCGAAGGTCAGCGATTTGCTGATTAATCTCCTCTTTTCGGGCCTTGGCGTGCTCGGATTTGTCTTTTTTCAGCGCTGCTTCTTCAATTTCCAGCTGCAAGCGGCGGTTATTCAGCCGATCTAGCGCAATTGGCACGCTCTCCAGCTGCATCTTCAGAGCGCTGGTCGCTTCATCCAGGAGGTCAACGGCCTTATCAGGCAAAAAGCGATCGGGCAGATAGCGGGTGGACAGCCGCGCCGCCGCCACGATGGCATCATCAGAGATTTTAACGCCGTGATGCACCTCGTATTTTTCTTTCAGACCGCGCAAAATTGCCACGGTGTCGTCAAAACTCGGCTCGCCAACATAGACTGGCTGAAAGCGCCGCTCTAGGGCCGCGTCTTTCTCGACATGCTGGCGATATTCCGCCAAGGTTGTCGCGCCGATCATGTGTAGTTTACCGCGCGCCAGGGCGGGTTTGAGCATATTGCCGGCGTCCATGCTGCCTTCGGTTTTGCCGGCGCCGACCATGGTGTGAATTTCATCAACGAACAAAATAATTTCGCCGGCAGCTTCTTCAACTTCTTTCAAAATTGCTTTCAGGCGCTCTTCGAATTGGCCGCGAAAGCTCGCTCCGGCCAGCAAGCTAGAAATCTCCAAGCTAATCAGCCGCTTATCTTTCAGCGACGCCGGTACGTCGCCCTTGACGATACGCTGCGCTAGGGCCTCGACGATGGCGGTTTTACCGACGCCCGGCTCGCCGATGAGAACGGGGTTGTTCTTGGTACGTCGGCTGAGGATTTGCATGGTGCGGCGAATTTCTTCGTCGCGCCCGATGACCGGATCAAGTTTATGTTCCCTGGCGAGCGCCGTGATATCGGTGCCGAATTTCTCCAGCGGCTGCTCAAGCTCTTCTTGCATATTTGGTGGCATAGGTCCTCCTTTGATTTTTTGGGCTTTTCTGAGTCCGTATTTATGATGCGCCGCGGCGAGAGACAGAGCGGGGATAATTGATATGATTATCATAGCAAATTGGCACTCTCAGTGCAAGAGTGCTAGAAATATCATTTAAGATTTAACGATGATCTTGCGCGCCCCCAGCGGCTTATGTCATTATTAACCATATGAAATCATTACGATTTTTTACAGTAATGTGGCTGGCTTTTTTATGCGGAATAGTCTGGCAAATATTGCAGTTTATGCCACAGGAATGGAGTTTCGCTAAACAGCTGACAGATCCGTTGACAACAGTATTTATTCTGATTGGCGCTTGGCGCTACAATCGGCTACACGGTGCTGAAGCGAAAACATTGCTGGCAGCGTTAGTTCTATTTGTGATTGCCGGAGCAATTTTTGCGTTTTTGCCGTTTAGTTATTTTATCGCCGGCTTGGCGGTGTTTTTGCTGGCGCATGTGGTGCTTTGCGCCATCAATTTTAATCGGCTGCGTGCAGCTTGGCGGTCAGGCTGCCGACCGCGTCTGTTCATGGTTATTTTAGCAGCAATCTGTTATATAGGATTAGTAGGATTTGTATTGCAAACAGTATTACCGCAAGTTCGCGATGCCGTGCTCGCCAATGCGATCGCCGCGTATACCGCAGTAATTACCGTGATGGCGATTAGCGCGGCGGCAGCTGCAGCGGCACGCTATCAATCGCGCTGGTGGTGGGCGGCAATCGGCGGCGGCATGATGGCGATATCTGATGCTTGTCTGGCGCTGCGCATGTTTGGCGGCGTATCTGAAGCATGGGTTGGTTATGTCATCATGCCGTTATATTGGGGCGGCATCATATGCTATGTTGCTTCTGCTGCGCCGGCACGCCAAGAAAATAAAGCTAGCTGATCTTATTGAGGGTTTATTCACAAGCCAGTTTTATGGAAATAGCAGTGATATAATGGTGTTATTAGGAATCATAGCGAAAGGGGTACTTCATGAACATTCTCGTTACTGGCGGTGCTGGGTATATCGGCAGCCACACCATCATTGAACTGCTGGCGTCGGGTCACGGCGTGGTGGTGGTTGATAATTTGTCAAATTCATCCGCCGAGAGTTTGCACCGAGTTGAGGAAATTACCGGCCAAGCGGTGCCGTTTCGTGAGTTTGATCTACGTGATCGAGTGCAGCTGGCGGAGTTATTTAGATCTGAGGCAATTGATGCAGCGATTCATTTTGCGGGCCTGAAGGCCGTCGGAGAGTCGGTGGAAAAGGCGCTGCTCTATTATCAGAACAATCTGGAAAGCACATTGACGCTGCTGGATGTCATGCAGGAATTTGATGTAAAGAAGCTGGTCTTTTCCAGCTCAGCAACGGTGTACGGCGACCCGGCGCGGCTGCCGATTACCGAGGATATGCCGCTGTCGGCGACTAATCCGTACGGTCAAACCAAATTGATGATTGAGCAAATATTACGCGATGTGGCGGCGACCAAGCAGGGCTGGCAGTTTACCTCGCTGCGCTATTTCAATCCCGTTGGCGCTCATTCGAGCGGCCGCATCGGCGAGGATCCGTCGGGCATTCCAAACAATTTGCTGCCGTTCGTATCGCAAGTGGCAGTCGGCAAGCGCGATCACCTGAGCGTGTTTGGCAATGATTATGACACGCCGGATGGCACGGGCGTGCGCGATTATATTCACGTGGTTGATTTGGCGCGGGCGCATGTGGCGGCATTGGAACATTTGGGCGAGCCGGATGAGTATAAGGTGTATAACATCGGTACTGGTCGCGGTACGTCGGTGTTGGAATTAGTAAAAGCATTTGAAAAAGCGTCGGGCCGGGACGTTCCGTATCAAATCACGCCGCGCCGGCCGGGCGACATTGCCGCGTGTTACGCTGATCCGGGATTGGCAGAGGCAGAACTGGGTTGGCGAGCGGAATTGACAATTGAGGACGCCTGCCGCGACGCCTGGAATTGGCAGAGCAATAATCCGAATGGCTACGGCGCATAAGGTGCGTCGTACATAGCTCAATCCGGCGGGGTGACTCGTCGGATTTTTATGGGCAAGACGTGCTTATTTATGAATTGCTCAAGATCCGCCGTTCGTAGTAGGTTGAGCGTTTGCTGAGCTCAGTGTTAAGCTGATCGATACCACCAAATTGTTCAACCAATGTCTGGCGATTTGAGAACAAATTAGTACCCAGCCCCATACGGTCACCATCTACCGTCACGCCCAGTGCCGCCAGGGTCGATGGATACATGTCAAAGGTGGCAAATTGGCGGTTAGTGGCGCGAGTTGGCTGGATGGCGGGGTTGATAAAGGCGTTGTAAATGGTTCGTTGGTAAGGGGTACCCGCAATTTTCTCTTCATAATATGGTGTCTGCATGCCGAGGTGGTCGCCACTGATGATGATAGTGGTGTTGGCGTAAAATGGCTGTTGCTTGACCCACTCGACGAAGGACGCGATTTGTTTAGAGGCGCAGGCATGAACATTGTCGTATTTCGCTTCAAATTGCTCCTTGCAAACATCTTTATCCATCCAGCCATCGGTGAAGTGAGTATCAACAGTCAGCATCTGCAGGTTGAATGGCTTGTCGGATTTACTGAGGCGGGTGGCTTCATCGCGGGCAAATTGGAAAAGCTTTTTGTCTTCATAGCCCCACCATACTTTATAGTCCTGAGGAATCAAACCGTGCTTTTGGGCGTAGGTAAAGTCGATGATATTATAATTGCCGTGTTGCTCCAGTAGCTTATCGCGCCCACCAAAGGTTTTGTCTGAACCCATGACGAATGATTGGTTATAGCCAGCCTTTTCGAGCACCTGCCCGAGGGTGTAAGCGCCCGGCAAGAATTGATTAAAATCACCCATGCCGTTGCGGTCGCGGTCACCGAACACCCCGCCGTCTTTGAGCGGCACGCCAGCGGATTGAGCGGTCATGCCGGCTACCGTCCAGGTGGTGCCGTGTGCAGGCAGGGCGCCGCCAAGACCTGAGGCTTGGTGTGAGAATGAGGTGTTGGTCAGGGCTAATTTCTCCAACTCCGGGATGACTGATTTGTCGCTCATGCCGCCGTTGGCTTTGGAGGCCGGTGTATTTTCCAGCGACTCGACGTAGATATAAATTAAATTGCGTTTGGTACTAGGAAATGTCAATTTGACGCCGCGCGGATCGACATAATGCTGATCATAGATCTTTGACGATTGAGCAAGAGCGATGACGTAGGCGGGGATGCTGAAACTTTGAACTAACAGCGCTAGGCTGATCATGAATAGGCCGCCCGCGTAATACGCTTGGTGGCGTAAGCGGAGCGGTTGTTTTTTCCAACGTAGTTTGAGGATGATTGGTAGTAGTAAAATGATGAGCAGCCCAATGACGTAGGGGATATTTTCCCAGATGGCCGAGGTGAAACTGCTAGACTGCCCACCCGCCAGGCCGTTCTTGAAATAAAATAAAATCTCGTCAATTTTGGCGTCACGAAATTGCACAATTTTATAACGGCTAGCGACAAAGAAAACAGCGCTACATAGTAATAGCAAGACGATAGCCACGCGAATGATAATGCGGTTGTTGGCGCCGCGGCCAGACGGAGAGGTGCTCATAATGATATTATACAACGTTTGTCTGGGTACGTGGGCTGTTTGGGGGCTTATCATTTCTTTTCAAAGCGCGTATACTAAATAAGCATGAACAGAACGAAAGCGCATCATCGGGGGTTTGGTGTTAGTTGGTGGATAGGCCTGGGGCTGTTTGTGGCGTTGATTGGCTTTATGGCGTTTGACATTTTGCAGCGCGAAGGCGGGTTTGGCAAGAGTGATGACGTATTGGTGATGGGTACCAATGCCGGGTTCAAGCCGTTTGAGTACAAGCAGGGTAATGAAGTTGTTGGTTTTGATGTTGATTTGGCGAAGGAAATTGCCCGCAGTATGAACAAGAAGCTAAAGATTGAAGACATGTCGTTTGACGGATTGCTGCCAGCGTTAGAGTCGGGGCAAATTGACATGGCGGTGGCTGGTATGTCGGTGACACCGGAGCGCGCCAAAAATGCGCTGTTTTCCGAGCCGTATTATTCCGCCTCGCAGCGGATCATTGTCAAAAAAGGTAGCCCCATTCGCAATAGGTATCAGCTGACGGGCAAGAAGATTGGTGTGCAGTTGGGTACGACGGGTGATACGCTGGCCAGGAAGATTGTCGGCGCTAAGGTGTCGCAATTTCCAACCGCACCAAGTGTATTGACGGAGTTAAATGCTGGTGGCGTCGAGGCGGTTATTTTGGATGATGCGCCGGCTGCTCAGTACACGGCGGGCTTTCCGAACTTAGAGATTTTGCCGGGTGAGTTATCAAGCGAGCACTATGCGATTGCCATCAAAAATAATAATCACGACTTGCTGGAAAAGATTAACCGAGTGTTGGCGGAGATGAAAAAGGACGGCCGATATGACAATCTCGTCCGCAAGCATTTTGGTGTCGCAGCGCTTGAATCGATGAAGAAAAAGGAGCTTGAATCGTGAATTTCCTGGAAGTAATTTTCGGCGATGGCCGGTGGCTGTATTTGTGGCACGGCCTAGAGGTGACCTTGGTGCTAACAGTTCTATCATTGCTCCTCGGTACAATCATTGGCCTCGTGGTAGCGCTGCTTCGTACCTCGACGATCAAACCGCTCAACTGGATTGGCAAGATTTATGTCGACATCATTCGGGGCACACCGCTGCTGGTCCAGCTGTTAATCATGTACTACGTCGTCTTTGGCTCATATCAATTCATGCCGAAGATTTTTGTGGCAGCGATTGCCTTTGGTATCAATAGCGGCGCATACATCGGTGAGATTATCCGTGGTGGCATCGAAAGCGTTGACAAGGGGCAAATGGAAGCGGCTCGTTCGCTCGGTTTTAGCCGGTGGCAGGCTATGCGTTTGGTGATTTTGCCACAAGCGCTTAAAAATTCTTTGCCAGCGCTGATCAGCGAATTTATCGCTCTGTTGAAAGAGACCTCAGTCGTCGGTTGGATTGGGCTGAATGACATCATGCGTGGCGCTGACAATATTCGGTTTCAAACGGCCACGGCATTTCAGTCATTGTTTGCTGCAGCGGTGATGTACTTGGCGTTGACCGCCATATTTACCCGTGTGATGACCCGAGTAGAGAGGAGACTAAAAGATGGCAGTGAATAAGGTGAAGGAAGTGGCGCAACCGAGCATTGAGCACCCAGCAATTATCACGGTGGCTAACCTCAAAAAACAGTTTGGTAGTAACCGCGTGCTCAGGGATATTGATGTTGAAATTTATGAAGGCGAAGTGGTGGTGGTCGTTGGCTCGAGTGGCTCAGGCAAATCAACCTTTTTGCGCTGCTTGAATTTACTGGAGACGCCGACCGGCGGGCGCATTGTCATCGACGGCGTGGAAACGACAGCGCCAAAAGTCGATCTGAACGCTTTGCGCCAAAAAGTTGGCATGGTGTTTCAATCGTTCAATCTGTTCCCAAACTTGAGTGTGCTGGATAACATCAAACTAGCGCTGCGGAAACTGCGCAAACTGTCTGATCGGGCGGCGACGCGCCTGGCAAAGAAATTGCTCGCGGACGTGGGGCTGGCGGACAAAGCCAACGCCTTTCCTTCGCAGCTCTCAGGCGGGCAAAAGCAGCGCGTGGCTATCGCGAGAGCCCTCGCTATGGAGCCGGACATCATGTTGTTTGACGAGCCAACCTCAGCGCTTGATCCAGAGATGATTGGCGAAGTGTTGGACGTGATTCGTGAGGTTGCCGCCAAAGGTATGACCATGGTCATCGTCACGCATGAAATGAAGTTTGCGCGCGAAGTGGCTACGCGGATGATTTTCCTGGACAAGGGCGAGATTATCGAAAATGGTCCGCCAGAGCAGGTGATGGATCATCCGGTGACTGAGCGGGCGCGGAAGTTTTTTGGCGTCAAAGGGAAGTGAGGGAGGTTCGGATGAAACATACCAAGCTAGCCAAACGCCAGAACAAACGGCTGTGTTTGGCCATCGGTTTTGTTGGTATCATTGCTATCGTCATATGCGGTTGGTATATGTGGTCGCACCCGCAGACACCTCCGTCACCGCAGTCCTCAGACGCTGCTCGCTTCAAGGCCGCTTACTCCCGGGTGGCTAATGACAATCGCTTCGTCTTTGCTTCGGCTGGCGAGGTTTTGGAGAAATTTGAATCAGGCAGTGGCTTGATTTTCCTTGGCTTTCAGCAGTGCCCGTGGTGTCAGCAGCTGGCGCCAATTGTCGACACCGCCGCCAAGGCTGAGGGCTTGGACAAGATTTACTATCTCGACATTCGCCATGCCCGCGAAACCAATGACGATACCTACAAAAAAATTAGTTGAAAAGTTGAAGCCACATCTTCGCACCGACGAGAGCGGCCAACCGCGAGTCTATGTTCCTGATGTGACGGCACTAAAAGACGGCCGTGTCGTCGGTCATTTCCTACAGGAAACCACGGTTGATGGCGAGAAGGCCACCGCTGATACCTATTGGACACGTGAGCGCCGCGCTCGGGCGGTCGAGCAGCTGAGGCAGATGATTCGGGCTATGCGGTAGTACGATATAGCTATTTTCAAAATAATAATTTTATGTTATAACACAAATATGGATACCGAGCGTGGAGCAGCATGTCGCCTTTTGGTTGAGACAACTAGAAGGCCGTCTTTGCCTGACATGTCAGAGCAAGTTGATCATATGTCCAGGGAGTTTTATCCAGAGCTTGATTTAGACAATAAACCATTGCTGTATGTTACACCGAACTTTCCCCCTGTCACTACAGCTGAGCCACACAGAGATTTATCACGTGAAGGCTCGTCTCGTAACGGAGCATTTACCGTAGATGTGAAAACAGTTAGTGGCTCCAAGGAAGAGTTTGCTATTAAGCGGCTTCCACTGACAACTGCTCTTGCCGAGGTCGCCATGACCCAGTATGTTAGTACGCAGGGACTGGCCCCCTTCTCAATTCAAGCACTTATGATAGCAGGGAAGCCCATTAGTTCCAAGTACCGTTCGGCATGGATCATGACTCGATTCGATGAAAAAGCGGTCAACTTTGAGGGTCTTGCATGGCGTGAAATGAGCTCAGAGAATATCAAACAGCATTTAATGGATGCTCTTCTGGCATTATCTGCGTTGCATAAAATACATATTGCTCACAAGGATGCTTTTATGCGTAATCTTGTCCGGCTGTCGGGTTCTGACGGTGATAATTCTGCGACTCGCTATATTGACTTTGAATATGCGAGAAGTTTTCGTGGTTATGTTGAGCAAGTTGATCACGGTGAGGATATTCCTCGCGCGCAAGGATATATCAATAGATCAGTTCAGGGTGACCTCCGGTCGTTACTTATTGACGCTATATCAGTTTTGGCGAATCAGCTCAACCAGTCTCCAGCCGATAGGTGGAAGCTATTAGAAAAATGTCTGGGCAGTTACCGAGAGGTGGTGTCTGCGAGTGAAAATTCACCCGCACTTAAGGGGGCGGCCGTTCATGCAATAACCACCCTACAGCGTGACTATATGTAGCAAATTATCCAAAAACTGACTATAGCAAAATCTTTGGTAAATAGTCTTGGTAGGATTGTTACAATTCGCTCATCATCTGAACATCAGTCGATTCATTAACCAGCCAGTTTAGGTCAACCTCTGTTAGGTAGCTCGGCAAAATCCGTGTGGTTTTCGAATCGACAAAGCCGCACTCTGCTACTTCCTCGACGCCGTGCGATGTTTGCTCCAGGTCAATGTGCTGGTAATCACGCCAGTTGGTGATGGAGAAGAAAAACTCGAGCTGCTCAGTAACGCCGTGTTTAGACGAGGGGTTGGTGTCGGTAAATTGTTGGATGAATAATAGCTTGCCAATGGTTGGCTTGACGCCAGTTTCCTCAATCATCTCTCGGCGTAAACCGTCCAGTAAACTTTCACCCAACTCCAAACCACCGCCCGGTGCACACCAAAACTCTCGCCCCGTGCCGTTATTTGCGGTTAATTTCTGGCAAAAAATTTTGCCCTGATCGTTGATAATAATTCCGCGTACGTTAACTCGTCGCTGCATAGAGCCTCCTTTACTTTTATAGTTGCCAGAGGTTCTCGTTAGTGAACATACGCGTTAGATAATTCCCGTGGTCGGGGTGACTGGATTTGAACCAGCGACCTCACCGTCCCGAACGGTGCGCGCTACCAAACTGCGCCACACCCCGACGCTAAAAATAGTATAAGCCGAGCGGGTGATTTTGTCCAATCACCGTCCGCCAGGGTGGGGTTGGGATGTCGCTTCATGCTATAATAGAGGTTGGCTTTAGGTGGCAAAGGAATAAAATGAAACATATTTTACGGATTTTTAGTGGCTACTGGCTGATGTTTATCATCTTGGTCGGTTTTACCTACGCTATGGTCATGGCGAATTTGTGGCTGCCCGACAAGATGTCGGAAATCGTCAATAACGGCATCATCAAGCAAGATATGCCAGCGATTTGGCGCAACGGACTAGCGATGATTTTGGTGACGGCGGCGGGCGGACTGTGCTCAATTATCATAGGATTTTTGGCCTCCCGGATTGCCACTGGTGTGGCGCAGAAACTACGAATGGAACTATTTGAGCGGGTCGAGAGTTTTGCGCTGGCGGATTTTAATAAATTTTCGACCGCCTCGCTAATTACCCGATCGACCAATGATATTCAGCAAATTCAAATGACGTCAATTCTGCTGCTGCGCATGGCTTTACTGGCGCCAATTATGGCGGTCGGCGGTCTGCAAAAAGCCGTTCATAACGCGCCAAATTTGAGCTGGATTATCGCGCTGGCGGTGTCGGTGCTGCTGGTGGTCATTGCTGTGTTGTTTGTCATTGCTGTGCCTCGGTTCAAGAAATTGCAAACGCTGGTGGACAAACTAAATCTGGTGACGCGCGAAAACCTGGTCGGCTTGAAAGTCATTCGGGCGTTTCATAATGAAAAAATTGAGCAGAAAAAATTCCAGCAAGCCAACACCGAGCTGAATAAAATGAATTTATTTGTCAATCGGCTGATGATGCTGCTTGACCCAATCATGACGCTGGTGATGAACTTTTCTAGCGTGGCGATTGTCTGGTTCGGCGCCCATTTGATCAGTAGCGGCAATCTACAAATTGGTAATATGATGGCGTTTTTGGAATACGCCATGCAGGTGATTATTTCTTTCTTGCTGCTGTCGATGGTGTTTATCATGGTGCCGCGGGCGGCCGTGTCGGTGAAGCGCGTCGGCGAGGTGTTGGACACGCTGCCGTCAATTGTTGATCCATCGTCGCCGCAGCAATTGCCGAGCGGCGCTACCGGCAAAATTGAATTCAAAGATGTCACTTTCAGCTATCCGGATGCTGATCTGCCAGTGCTCTCTAATATCAATTTTACAGCCGAACCAGGGCAAACCACAGCGTTCATTGGCAGCACTGGCTCCGGCAAATCAACGTTGATTAATTTGATTCCGCGCTTTTATGATGTGTCGGCGGGACAAATTTTGCTGGATGGCGTGGATATTCGCCAGCTCAAACTAGAGGAATTGTACGATCAAATCGGCTACGTACCGCAAAAAGGCGTGCTGTTTAGCGGGACGATTGCCAGTAATATCAAGTACGGTAACGCCAAAGCCAGCCAAAAATTGGTCGAAAAATCCGCTAAAATCGCCCAAGCCACCGAGTTCGTCAGCGAGCTAAAAAACGGTTACAAAAATGAAATCGCTCAAGGCGGTAGCAATGTTTCCGGCGGGCAGCGGCAGCGTTTGTCGATTGCCCGGGCGATTGCTGTCGAGCCGAACGTCTACATTTTTGACGATTCATTCTCGGCGCTGGATTTCAAAACTGACGCCAAATTGCGTTTGGCGCTTGCCAAAGAAACCAAGCATAAAACTGTGCTCATCGTCGGTCAGCGCATCAATACCATCATGAACGCTGACAAAATCATTGTGCTGGACGAGGGTAAAATTGTCGGTCAAGGCACGCACCAGGAATTGATGAAAAATTGCGAAGTCTATCAAGAAATTGCCGCCTCCCAGCTTTCAGAAGACGATTTGCAGAAAATGTCGGCGACGACCGCGAAAGGAGCGGCGTAATGGCTCAGCAAAGCATGAAAAAACGCCAGCCAGTGAAGATGGGCGGTCCAATGGGCGGCGGTATGGGCGCCGGCGAAAAAGCCAAAGATTTCAAAGGTACGGTCAAGAAGTTAGCCAAATATTTGGCAGAATTCCGCTGGCAAATGCTCATGGTGGCGATTTTTGCGGTCGGTAGCACGATGTTTGCGATTATCAGTCCGAAGATTTTGGGCGGCGCCACCAACCAAATTGTCGAAGATTATGTCAGTATGAAGGCTTACGAAACCATCACCAGTAAGCTGCCAAATGGTGCTTCGTTGCCGGCGGGCACGACTGGTGCCGATGTCTTGCAAAAATTGCCCAACAAAGCCGAAATTGAGCGCCAAATTCCGTCGAGCCAGCTCGATACGATCAAAAAACTTGACCTCAGCCAGCGTCCGGAATTTCATTTTGATGCCATTTGGCGGATTGTGCTATTACTGGCCGGTTTGTACGTGCTTAGCGCCATTTTCCGATACATCCAAACCTGGCTGATGACCCAAGTCACGCAAACGGTCACCTTCAGAATGCGCCGGCAATTGTCCGAGAAAATCAACCGCCTGCCGCTGAGTTATTTTGACAAGCAAACTTACGGCGAAGTGCTCAGCCGCGTCACCAACGATGTCGATACCATCAGCCAAACACTCAATCAGAGCCTATCGCAAATCGTCTCCTCGACGGTGATGGTGCTGGGGATTTTGGCGATGATGTTTTCCATCAGCTGGCAAATGTCGCTGGTGGCGCTGCTGGTGCTGCCGTTGGCTGGCGGCGTAATCACGTTGATCGCCAAAAGCTCGCAAAAGCAATTCCTTCGCCAACAGACGCAGTTGGGAGAATTGAACGGTCACATTGAAGAAATGTACGGCGGCCATCAGGTGATGCGCGTGTTTAATGGCCAGAAAAAGTCGCTGGCTAAGTTTTCACGGATTAACAACCAGTTGCAGGAAAGCGCCTGGAAAGCTCAATTTTTGTCGGGGCTGATTTATCCGATCATGAATTTCATCGGCAATATCGGTTACGTCATTATGGCGATTTTGGGCGGTTGGCTGGCGATTAACGGCCGGCTGAAAATTGGTGACATTCAGGCGTTCATCCAATACATCGATCAGTTCAATCAGCCGCTGGTGCAAGTTGCTAACATCGCCAATGTGCTGCAATCGACCGCCGCCGCTGCCGAGCGCGTGTTTGAATTTTTGGACGAGCCGGAGGAAAAGGCGGAGGGTAGGGATTTGGTGAAATTGGCGCACGTCAAGGGCGAAGTCGAATTTGACAACGTCGTCTTTGGCTACCAGCCCGACCAAACCATCATCAAAGGTTTGTCGGCGCACATCAAGCCAGGTCAGCGCGTGGCGATCGTCGGCCCGACGGGCGCGGGCAAAACCACCTTGGTCAATTTACTGATGCGATTTTACGAAATTAACAGCGGCGCGATCAAAATCGACGGCGTTAATATCGCTGACATGAAGCGCAGCGACGTGCGGCAAATGTTTGGCATTGTGCTGCAGGACACCTGGTTGTTTAACGGCACGATTCGCCAAAATTTGCTCTATGGCAATCCAACAGCCAGCGAAGAAGAGATGGTCGCCACCGCCAAGGAAGCGCACGTTGACCATTTCGTGCGGTCGCTGCCGGGCGGTTATGACATGATGCTGGGCGAGGAAGCCACGAACATTTCACAAGGCGAGAAGCAGCTGCTGACGATTGCCCGAGCGATGCTGGCGCGTACGCCGATGCTGATTTTGGACGAAGCCACTAGCTCGGTTGACACCCGCACTGAAGTGCTCATCCAAAAAGCCATGGACAAGTTGATGCAGGGTAAAACTAGCTTCGTCATCGCCCATCGTCTGAGTACTATTCGCGACGCCGACCTAATCTTGGTCGTCCGCGACGGCAACATCATCGAGCAAGGCAAGCATGACGAACTGCTGAAACAGAACGGCTTTTACGCTGAGCTTTATAATAGCCAGTTTGCTGAGTGAGTGTGCGCTGACAAAGTTAGCATTCGGTTGTACTAATCACTAAAATGATATAATAAGTCATATAATTGAATTAAATCTTTTATTTTAGATAAAAAGATTATATATGGAGTATATTCAGTAGAATGTCTTTATCTGACGATATATTGTGTGTGAAAGGTGAATACGGTCATGTGAAGTATAGAATACTAAAGATTGATGACCATCATTTTGAGGACCTCAAAGAAATGATAAAGAATCAATTGGCAGAGGTTTGTTATGGTGTAGAGCCTATTGCTATTGAGCCTGATGAGTATACCTATCATGCCGCTTGTAGACAAATACACAAAAATCTATTGAGATATAAAGACGAGGCTAAATACGGGCTTATTGGTGAATTATTGATGCATATTCTAGCTCCAAACTATCTAGACTTTTCAGCTGAAAGCATAAGTAGAATATTTGCACTTCAAAATCAGAATATAAAGCAGGGTTTTGATTTAAATTTCTATGACAAGGGCTGTAGAAAAATATGGTATGGTGAGGTAAAATCTGGTTTAGTTGAAAAAAGTAATCGTAGAGGGTTAATTAATAAGGCACACAAGGGTCTCAAGAATTATTTTGATAACATTATGTCGAAAAAAGAGATCTCCACGCGGTACAGGTGGGAAGCTGCTAAAGCAGAGGTGGCGGTAATGTTTGCGTCTGAGAAAAAATAGAGCTAACTAAATTGCTGTCTAGTAGTAGAAATATGATCAGCCAACGAAAGGGGTCTAATCGTAACGCAATTCTTATGGCAGTTAATTTTGGGGATTTTGCTTATGATATAACAGATACAAAAGATATTATTAGGAAAATTGATGACATAAAGAAGACAGAGTGTTTTGATAATTTTATAATTATCTGTATTCATCGTAAGATGTTTGATGATATTATCGATTTCTTAGGGGTCGAAGGAGGGGTTTGATGCACAAGATTACTCTTAGTTCTTTAAGATCAGCATTAACAAGGAAAGCTGAGGATCATAATTTCTTATTTGCTAAAGTATACAAAAAAATAATATTGAGACAACGTCTAACTTGGGATGAGATGCAATTTACGTATAGAATCCTAAACTATTTTTCACTTTATGGTGATGAGGATGTGCAAAAAATGGCATATTCAATGGCCCTAAACTACGGGCTTCTTAGCAAGGATTTTTATGTGTTATCTGATTTTGCTAGCTTATTACGATACTATCCTGTTCTTATGCTCATAAAAGCTACGCAGCATAATTACATAACAGAATCGGAGACTATAGATGATATGGATAGCCTATTCAATAAGTCGCTAGCAGAATCGTACAAGGAAGAATATTACAAATCAGAGCAACAATTTAGACTGGGTCGTAGCGTTAGAAACTTCTCTAATCTTGCTGTTGTTGCGCCAACTTCTTATGGCAAATCTCATTTGATGGTGTCTAAATCTGTTGAAAAATTCAATGATGGTTTGTCTGTTTGTATAGTTGTGCCTACTAAATCATTGATAAATCAAACGGTATCGATGGTGTTAAATATAAAAGGAAATCGAACCGATGTTATAACTCATCCTGATATGTATGTTGAAAAATACAAACATAGCCGATTCATTGCTGTGTTAACGCAGGAGCGACTAATGGCATTATTGGCGAAACATGATGAGTTAATAATAGACTATCTATTTATTGATGAATCTCATAATTTATTTAAAGATGATGATAGATTCTTAACTCTCTCAAGGGCGATTATTATTGCTAGTAATAGAAAATCAAGCGTGGATATCGATTACTATTCTCCTTTTATTGTAGATCCAATATCAAGTCTACGCCTTGTAGGCGATGGGCAGAATTCAGAAGAAATACAGTCAAGAAAAATTACTGAGTATATGAAAATACCACGTTATTTTCTTTGGGATAATAATAGTCAACGGTTGGCTCTATTTGATCAGTTTACGGCAAATTTTTACGAAGTAACTGAATCGTCTACAGACTATTACCAAATATTATTTAGTAGAGGTGGGGATAAAAATATTATTTATGTTAATAAGCCAAGTGGAGTTGAAAAACTCGCCGATGCGCTAGCTGCTAGGGCGCCAGAAATTAAATACAGCCCCGAAAGTCAAATTATAATTGATGATGCATGTAATATATTATCAAGTTATGTCCATCCTTCCTATAATCTAATAAAGCTCGTTAAACACGGCATAGTTATCAGTCACGGTAAGATACCGGACACTATTAAGGAATATGTGGAGTTCTTGTATCGTAATATTCCTGAGATTAGATTCATTGTTACTACGAGCACGTTACTCGAAGGTGTGAATATTCCTGCAAGTAAATTATTCTTAATGAACTATTCCAAGGGGGCTAAATGCTTGGATATTCCTGACCTCAGAAATTTAGTAGGCAGAGTGGGTCGTTATAACATAATCTTTGATTTGACAAACCCAAGAATGGAATTATTAACACCAGAAATATATATAATTAAGAATGACGATTATATGGCGAAGAAGGCAAATGCTAGTAAATTCTTATCGGAGCATGCCAAGGAGGGAGTCATGGTTGAGGACAGTATCAATAACCCGCTCCTTGCTTCTTATAAAGGAAGCGATAAGGAATCTAGAATTGTTGATGAAGTTAACATACTTGCAAATATAGACAAAACAAGAGGAGACATGTATTCGCAAATTAACAACTCAAAGCCATTATTGGCGCAGACTGAGCTAGGTGCTAAGTGTTATGCCCATAACGTGAAAATATTTGATATTGTGAAATATGAACAAATCATCTCTAAAAAGATGGAGCATCTCTTGAACACTCAAATAATTGATGATGGTAATAAGTTATTAAATACGATTATTAGTGTTTTTCTTGAGGTGACATATCAGACAGGTCTCAGGATCGATAAGCATAAGTATGGGAATTGGATATATTTACTATACACAAAGCCGTCTATAAGGGATATTTATATAAGAATTATTGACGAAAAAGCTGATAATGAATCCAGCTTTTCTGCACTAATTGCAAGGTACGTTTCTATATGGCGTGGTGAAATCGGAAATCCAGTATATGTTGGCGATATAGGAAGTTGTGGTATTGATGGTAAAACCGGATTGTGGAATAAATATCATATATTTCAGCAGCAGACCCAAAACTTAATGCCAAGCTATGCGGCTGCTTTAGCTAAGGAGAATCTTGATAATGTTGACCATTATATTATTCCATTTCTTGAGATATTAAATGATTTTGGTGTAGTCGATGAATCGTTTTATAAACGTATAAAGTATGGCACTGATAATGACTTTAAAATTGCTCTTATTAGAGCGGGGATTGATTGTAGTTTAGCAAAAATAATTCACGAAAATAGTAATCTGAGAGCGCTTATCTTAATTGATCAAGAAAGTCCTGTGTGCACTGATAAGACTTCTTTCTTAAAAATCATGCACGAAGAAAGTATCTCGTTAATGTATATTAACCTAGTGCTTGAACTGTTATAAATTAAAAAATATAGATGACAGAATAGGATTGGCGGTGTCGTTTAATAGTCTGTAGACTTTCGCCCAGAGAAAGTGGTGCTTAATCCCGCCGCAAAATATCCAACACGCCAAACTTTCCAGTCAATACGGCCTGATCGATGATATGCGGCGTGAGAGCGGCGATGAGCTCTCTGGGCTTGGTGCTGTCTGGTAAATCTAACGTCGTGTCCAGCGCGTACACATAAAATTGGTAGCGGTGCGTGCCAAACGGTGGTTGCGGCCCGCCCCAGCCAGGCCGACCCCAACTGGTCATCCCTTCGACGGCGCCCGCGGGTAGTGATTCGCTGGTGATTTCAGTGGTTTTGGTTGGTAAATTCCAAACCGTCCAATGGTAAAATCCATCGCGCCCAGGCGCATCAGGGTCGTGGCAAATGATCACCAGGCTTTTGGTATTTGCCGGTACGTCGCTGATCTCGAGCGGCGGGCGTTGATTACCGCCGAGCTTGGAATAAATTTTTGGTATTTTAGCGTTTTCAGTGAAGGCTGGGCTGGTTATTTTCATGCTATGATTTTAGCATAGTGATATTTTTGTCGCTTCGGGTACGTGAAGGTCAAAATCAATATCGGTTTTCTGGACAATCTCGTAACAAGACGACACTGCTGAGTTGTCTGGTAATTCAATTATTTTTCCATCATTAAATAGCTGTCCTTGTCGGTAGATGTTGTGAATAAACGGCACATTTGGTTTTGTTTTTCTCAAGCGATATAACGCTGATTCATGCCGTGTTTCGCCATCTGTAACAACTTTGGGCTGCGTATGCCATTGTCCCATAATACATAATGTTGGTAGAGAGCCGTCAATTCCGAGGATATTTTTAGCTAGCTGCTCTTCTCGTTCTTGCGGGCTTGGTGGTATGATGGCATCCTCATCTAAATTGTCAAAAAATGTATCAATAAAAACGAGCTCTTTAAGTTGATTTTGCTGCAGAAGAATTGCTATCGTTTTTATCATCTCAAGAGATAGAACGCTTAAGTCAAAAAGGTCTTCATCAACTAAGGAAAAATCATAAGAATTGATCTTTACTGAATTGATGAAGTCAAACACAGTAGGGCTAGCTTCAATGGCCAATCGTTGTATGCAAGTTTTTTTAACCAAGGTATAGACGATATTGGCATTTTCTTTTATGCCGTGAATTTCACCATAAACAATTAGGTTTGACTTTTGTAAGGCAGGTAGCAGGAGATCGAGGTGTTTTATGTCTAATTGTTTCGGCAAGAATGTTTTGATGATTTTGTGCTTGTTCATAATATACTCTTTGATAGGTTACCCCGTGCCCTTGCAAAAACACAAGGGCACGGGGTGTGACGTGGGACTAGTCGTCCGTCGTCTTGGGCTTGCCGGATCGGGTCAGGAAGGTCGACGAGTCGACCTCCGAATCAACGATCGTGGCAACTTTCGCGGAAAAGATCTCGGCGTTGTTCATGCTTCACCTCCTTTCGATTGTCAGAGTAGACTTTTTTCCACCAGGCAGCACGCCATGTGTGCGGCTGCCGGTAGGCCTATTTCATCGGTGTAACCGAGCCACTGGCCATTTGGGTTTGCTTCAAGGAAATGCAGATCTCCGATTTCGTCTATCGCGAAATCAATTGCAGCAAAACCAAGACCTAGCGAAGTCAGCAGAGAACGAACCTTCCGCTCAATGTCTTCGGGAAGGACGTAGTCGATCACGTATCGACTGCCAGAATCTTGTAGAGATCTCCAGTCTACCGTGCTGGAGGTTTTCTCTTGTGGAATCTGACGGGCAACGAAGATCTGTTTTCCGATACAAGTGACCCGTAACTCACTTGTTTTTCTGATAAACCTTTGCAGAATGATCGGTTGTGATTTGATCAATCCCAAGGAGTCTATCAGCTCATCTGTCATGAGCGTGGTTTCTATCATGTAGCCTGTATCGTCAAGATCTAGGCTAGATACAGATACCGGTTTGAATACGGTTGGCGCTTCTAGACAGAACTGGCGAGCTGCGTCTGGATCTGATGTAATCAGTGTGTCGGGCATTGGCAGCCCAATACGCTTTGCAATCGACAATTGGTATGGCTTAATCCTAGCTGTATGAATGGAGCTAGGGTGATTAATCCAAAACTTGTCGCGTAGCAGAAAACACAGACCATTCAATACATCATGTATCTCTTTGTCTACGATAGACCTTTGAACTGGATCCTGGATACTCTCAAGGAATCCGTAGGTTTGACTGAACCCGAACGGCTTTCTGTACCATACGCTATCAATACTACGAAGATCTGTAATTTCTCCCAGTTGCTTGTATAGTATACTACCATTTGAATAGTCAAAAGAGATACTACATTGCCCTTGGATTAAAAGATCTGTATCAATCCGTATGATCCGATTGCTTTCTGAGTCAATATATTGGCTCACTGCCTCAACATGAGGGTTGTCCAGAGAATTGGTCAGTATGATAATTGTAGTCATGGTCTACTCCTGAACGAATAGATGATGGTAAAGAACGCGTTTAGAAATTCTCGACGCTTGTTTCAGCATATATATATCGATTATTTGTCAATACTCCGGAGGTTATTTATAATGACGTTATGAATAAAGTTGACCAACTCCTCGCCAGACATCCCATCATTTCCGACCAAGTTGATACCAAAGAACTCGGCATCTTGTTGCGAGAATTGGAAAAGGTGCTGCGAAGCAGCGCGACAGGAAACATTGTGGAGCTTGGCTGTTACGTCGGCACGACGAGTTTGTTCATTCGGCGACTGCTGGACGCCTATGATTTTACCGGTGAGTTTCATGTTTACGATTCGTTTATGGGCTTGCCAGAAAAAACTCAAGCAGACAGCAGCACTGCGGGCGAGCAGTTCAAGGCTGGCGAGCTGCTGGCGCCACGTAAAACCTTCGTTCAGAATTTCAAAAAGGCTGGCCTGAAACCGCCAATTGTTCACAAAGGTTGGTTTGCTGATTTCATTCCTGACGATGTACCGGAAAGTATCATCTTTGCATTTTTTGACGGCGATTTTTATGAGTCAATTGCCGATTCATTTCGCGTGTGTGACGGCAAATTTCAGGAAACGGCGACCATCATTGTTGATGATTACACCAATGAAGCTTTGCCAGGTGCCGCACGGGCGGTCGATGCATGGCTGAAGCGCCATCCGGCTCGGCTGATAGTCGAGGCATCCTTGGCGATCATTCGAGAATGAGGCATATTTGACGATAGCTAATTTTTCCTGCATAATAATTAAGGCTATGATGGCATTTTTTACTACATTCTCCTCGTCATTCCAGCTGGCGATATCATTCTGGCCATTTGCCGCACTGCTCTTGACATTTCCGCTGCTCGTTGTACAGTATATGCGATTACGACGGCTAGTAGTCGGCAGGATGGTCATGGTGTATCTGGTTGTATTGTATGCACTGGGACTCGTGGCGTTTACGCTCTATCCGATGCCAGATAATCCAGCATGGTTCTGTGCGCATCATGCAGTCTCACCACAACTACATCCGCTCGCATCAATTATGGACATACAGGCTGAAGGGTTGCGGGCTGTTCTACAGGTAGTGATGAATATAGTCTTTTTTATGCCGTTCGGTATGTTTTTACGAGTGATGTACCCTGTACGCTGGTACATGGTTGTACTATTAGGACTCGTTCTATCACTAACGATTGAAGTGACCCAGCTAACGGGTGCGTTTGGCTTGTATCCATGTAGTTATAGGCTGTTTGATGTTGATGACTTGTTGCTCAATACCGGAGGTGCTTTGGTCGGCTATTGGTGTGGTCGGTTGCTGCCGGATCTGCGCAATGTAAAGCATGGCGAGACCGTGACAACACAGCCGGGCCTAGTGCGGCGATTAGTGGCGTTTATACTTGATGTGGTTGTGGTGCTTGTAGTGAGGACGTGTATCGGTATTATATTGTATATCACGATGCCGGGTTTAGCGGGAAATACTGTTGCGGGACTGTCATATGGTATTCTCGCTGGCGGTGAGTTAGTAGTCCAGCTGATCATGCCGCTCATGATGAGTGGGCAAACAATTGGCGGCTGGATGACGGGAATATCATTGGATGATCGTGAACGTTCTTGGCCTCATCGATTGACAATGTATCTGCTGCGATTGGGGTATATTGGCTTGTTCATGTATGGCATTATACTGGGGCCTAGGGCCGGTATGCCTATTGTCATTGGCTGGCTTGGGGTGACATTAGTTAGCTGGTGGCGATACCGGCGTTTGCCGTATACGATTATTGATGCAGTTTGGCCTCGTAGGCGGTAATTCACACGGCTCGCTAAGCGATACTTGTGTTCTTGGGCGTATATGCTACTATTGTTAGTATAACCATAAACAAAAAGGGGATGGGGGTATGGATCCATTACATATTACATCAGAAATTGGCCGACTCAAGGCGGTGCTGTTGCATCGTCCGGGCGAAGAATTAGAAAACTTAACACCAGACTACTTGACTGATCTGCTGTTTGACGACATTCCGTATTTGCAGGTCGCCCAAAAGGAGCATGATGCGTTTGCTCAGGTGCTGCGTGATCACGGTGTCGAGGTGTTGTATCTTGATCAGCTGGTGACCGAGGCGCTACACACTGATCAATTACGTGAGCAGTTTGTTGATGAAATGTTGGCAAATTCGAAGCAAGGGTCACGCCGTGTTACCAGGGTGCTGCGCCAGTTCCTGCTAGACCTACCAACGAACGCGATGGTGCGTAAAATCATGGCCGGTGTGCGCAAGGACGAGATCACACTGCCGCCAGACCAGCACCAGCAGCTACACAATATGATCGAGAAAAATCACTATCCATTCTACCTCGATCCGATGCCGAACTTGTACTTTACGCGTGACCCGGCTGCAGCCATTGGTCATGGCCTGACAATTAACAAGATGCACTGGCCAGCGCGTCGTCGTGAGTCGCTGTTCATGCGCTATATCATTGATCATCATCCACGGTTTGCTGGTAAGAATGTGCCGGTGTGGTATGATCGCCATGAAAAATTCTCGATCGAAGGTGGCGATGAGCTAGTGTTGAGCAGTGAAGTGATGGCCATCGGCGTATCGGAGCGCACCACGGCTGAGGCGATTGAAAAGATGGCGACGAAACTGTTTGCTGGTTCTGGCTTTAAGAAGGTCGTTGCCATGGAAATTCCAAAGTCGCACGCCTTTATGCACCTGGACACGGTGTTTACTATGATTGATCGGGACAAGTTTACTATTCATCCGGAAATCCGCGATCGCGGCGGCAAGATGAATTGTTTCGTATTGGAAAAGGTCGAGGGACAGCCGTTCCCACGCATTACGCACGAGACGGATCTCGAGCATGTCTTGCGGGTGGCCTTGGGGCTGCCGAGTGTTACCCTGATCGAATGTGGCGGCGGTGATCCAATTGCGGCGGCTCGTGAGCAGTGGAATGACGGCTCGAATACCTTGGCGATTGCGCCGGGCGTGGTGGTAACCTATGACCGCAACTATGTGACCAACCAAAAATTGCGCGAACATGGCGTTGAAGTTATAGAAGTCAGTGGTGCTGAGCTTGGCCGCGGCCGCGGCGGTCCGCGCTGTATGAGTATGCCGCTGGTACGGGAGGATGTATAAATGGCACAAAGTTTGAAGGGGCGATCATTCCTAACACTGGGTGATTTTACCGCGGGTGACATTCGGTTGCTACTAACGACGGCGAATGAATATAAGCGGATGAAGTACGCTGGTACGCCGCATCGGATTCACGAGGGCAAGAACATTGCGCTACTATTTGAGAAAACCTCGACGCGGACGCGCTGTGCCTTTACGGTGGCAGCCAATGACCTCGGTATTGCGCCGGAATATCTCGGTAAAGACGATATTCAGCTTGGCAAGAAAGAGACGGTCGAAGACACCGCCAAGGTGCTGGGCCGGATGTTTGATGGCATTGAGTTTCGCGGTTTTGCGCACAAAACGGTAGAAGATTTGGCGAAGCACGCCGGCGTGCCAGTGTGGAACGGATTAACTGATAAGTTCCACCCGACGCAGATTCTAGCCGACTTTATGACTATCGAGGAGCACCTCGGTCGGCTGCACGGCGTCAAGCTGGTGTTTGTCGGCGACGGCCGCAATAACATGGCCAATAGTTTGCTGCTCGGCTCGGCCATCATGGGGCTGGATTTCCGGATTTTGGCGCCGCGTGAATTGTTCCCTGAAGAGGGCCTTGTCCATCGTGCGCACGAATTAGCGCATCAGAGTCATGGGCGGATTACTATCACTGATAATTTTGAGGAAGCCCTGCGCGGTGCCGATGCCATCTATACCGATGTTTGGGTATCGATGGGTGAAGAAGATAAGTTCGCTGAGCGCATCAATCAGCTGCGTCACTTCCAGGTTAATCGTGACATGCTGAACCTCACCGGTAATCCTGAGGTCAAGTTCATGCACTGCCTGCCGGCCTTTCATGATGCATTGACCACGACCGGTCAGCACATCAGGGACGACTTCGGACTGGAGTCAATGGAGGTGACGGATGATGTCTTCCGCTCGCCAAATTCGATTGTCTTTGACCAGGCGGAAAATCGTATGCATACCATCAAGGCGGTTATCGCTTTGACGCTGTAGATGTCGTAATACAGGAGTAAAGGAGGCTCCGGACATGGTAGAAAAAATGAAAAAAATTAAGAAAAAGCTGCGCTCGCCCTCAGCCTTTACCGTGCTGTTTGTGGTGATTGCCTTGATGGCAGTCCTGACGTGGATTATCCCGTCTGGTGTGTACAACACAAAACCAGATCCAAATGATGCGGAAAAGACAGTGCGCATCGCTGGTACGTATAAACAGACCGATAAAGTCACTACTAAAAAAGCCGATGACGGCACCGAGACAACCACCGACTCCCGCCAGGGTTTGTGGGATGCAGCACTTGCGCCGATCAAGGGCATGAGTGAGAAGCTCGACGTCATCGTCTTTGTGTTGATCCTCGGCGGCTTCCTCGGGGTGACGATGAAAACTGGTGCGCTGGATGCGACGCTCGGTGCCATGCTGCGCAAGATGAAGGGCAAGGAGAAATGGCTTATCCCAATTCTCATGACGTTCTTCGCTATCGGTGGTACCACCTACGGCATGCAAGAAGAGGCGGTGGCCTTTTATGCGCTGGTGGTGCCGATCATGATGGCGGCTGGCTACAACGCTATGACCGCGGTGATGGTGATCGTGCTCGGTGGTGGTGTTGGTGTGCTTGGCTCGACCTTGAATCCATTTTCGACTGGTATTGCTGCCAAGTCGGCTGACGTGCCGCTCGGTAATGTGTTGGGTCTTCAATCAATAATTTTGCTGCTCTGTTTGGTCGCAGCTATCGTGTTCACCATGCGATACGCGTCAAAGGTAAAGGCCGGTAAGTATAAAGATGATGTTCGGTATAAGCCAGCCACCACCGCACTTGATATGAGCAACGTGCCAGAGTTTACCGGTCCGCGTAAAGCAGTGATGGCGGTCTTTGGCGTCACCTTCCTATTGATGATCATCTCGCTGATCCCGTGGGGCAACTGGGGGATCACGCTGTTCGCTGATATCCATAAGTGGTTTGCGGGGCTACCGGTCGTTGGTGCTATCTTGGGTCTTGATCATGTCTTACCATTTGGTGAGTGGTACTTCAACGAGATCTCGACCCTGTTCCTGTTATCAACCTTAGTCATCGCAGCGATTTATTATCGCCAATTCAAAAAAGAGGAAGTCTTCGTTGTTGACACCTTCCTGAAAGGTACAGCCGATCTACTGAGTGTGGCACTGATCATCGCAGTAGCAGCTGGTGTTGGCGTGGTGATGCAGAATGGTGCCATCCAAGACACGATCATTAGCTGGGGTGAATCTGCACTGAAGGGCGCGGGTAGTTTCGTCGGTGTTCTCGCCTACATCTTCTACTTGCCGATGAGCTTTATCATTCCGTCGTCATCAGGTCTAGCGGCAGCGACTATGCCAGTTATCGCGCCGGTGGCTGACCTAGTCGGCTCCAGCAAGGAGATCATCGTTGTCGCATTTGCAACAGCATCGGGTCTGTTGAATATGATGGCGCCAACCATTGCTTCGTTGATGGGCGGTCTGGCCCTAGCCGGCGTGTCGTACCGTGCATGGTTGAAGCGCTCAATGCCAATCATGGTGGTCTTTGCGATCATTAGCCTCGTAGCTATCATGGTATACGGAGCCATCGCCTAATGAATCAGCAGCGAACCATTGTCGTCGCACTGGGAGGTAACGCCCTGCAACGTCAGGGCGAGGCCTCGTCCCAAGCGCAGCAGCGAGTGGCCGACGAAACAATCGCTCAGCTCCTGCCGCTGATTCAAGCTGGCCACCGCGTAGCCATTGTCCACGGCAATGGCCCGCAGGTCGGCAACATCGTCCTACACGAGGAAGCGATTAACACTGAGGCGGTGCCGAGCTTACCGCTGGAGGATTCTGGTGCGATGAGCCAGGGCCTCATTGGTTTTTGGCTGCAGCAAGCGATCCACGATGCGCTGGCGACTCGTGGTGTGCATGATAAGTATGCAGTGAGTATCGTTACCCAGACGGTGGTTGATCAAGCTGATCCGGCATTTCAAAATCCGACCAAGCCAATCGGGCCATTCTATTCAGAAGAAGAGGCCAAGAAGGTACAGGCCGAGCGCGGTTATACGGTGCGCGAGGACTCGGGTCGTGGCTGGCGGCGCGTTGTGCCATCACCAAAGCCTCAGGAGATTGTCGAGGCTCCCGTCATCAAGGCGCTGGTTGATGCCGGCGTGTTGGTGGTCTCGACTGGTGGTGGCGGCATTCCGGTGCTGCGTGACGCATCGGGCCAGTTAAGCGGCGTGGCGGCGGTGATCGACAAGGATTTTGGAGCTGCCAAGCTGGCGGACACACTCAGAGCGGATACACTATTGATCCTAACTTCGGTTGATGCAGCCAAGATCAACTTTGGTCAGCCAACAGAGCAGTCGCTCGGCGAGGTATCGGTCGAGGAGCTGCAGCAGCACATTGATGCTGGGCAATTTGCGGCCGGCTCAATGCTACCGAAAACCCAAGCGGCACTGAGTTTTGTGGCTGGTGCTTCGGGGCGCACGGCGATCATTACCTCGCTCGAAAAAACTGCTGATGCCATTAACGGTGCCGCCGGTACGCGCATCAAGAGTTAGCTCTCATATGAACACTCAAAACCACCAGTCGGATAGCTCGGCTGGTGGTTTTTGATGATGGCCTCCGAAGCTTATTGTCATCTAACCGGTACCAAAATATCTCAAATGAGCTATACTAAGAACATGATAGAATACCTGCATTCAACAGGCGAGGTGATCGCACCGATTCAGACATTGCGTAGCGGCAGTTGGCTGCGCTGCGAACGGCCAACCGAAGAGGAAGTGTCCGAGCTGCTGACGCTGGGGATGGATGAGGACATGATTAGCGACGCGCTTGACCCGCATGAGGTACCGCGTATTGAGTTTGATGATGAGTGGACGTACTTGATCGCCCGGCTGCCGGATACCGACGATGATTTTAATGATTTTACTACGCCAATTTTGTTCGGCATTCACAAAGAGTATGTGGTGACATTGTCGCGCGATAGTCTGGGTCGGCTGTGGCAGCCGTTTATTGATAAGACACGGGTACGGACGTCGCGGCGGATTGAACTGGTGGTGGCGATGATCGAGGCGGTGTCGGGTCAGTACCAGCGGCGGGTGGCGACCATCAATCGCCAGATGAGAGCGGCGACTGACGATATTCACACCTTGCGGGCGCGTGATATCGTCACCCTGACCGAGTATGAGCGCAAGTTAAATGACTACCTGGATGCCTTGCTGCCGATGAACTGGGCAATTGAGCGGTTGATCGCCAATCGCAGCTTGCGACTCAAGGACGACGACAAGGATGACGTCGAAGATATTTCCATCGACCTCGAGCAGGTGATTAGCCGGTGTAAATCGCTGCTGCGAACCATCACCAATGTGCGTGATAGCTACCGGGCGGTGATGGATACCCGACTGAATGAGACGATTCGGTTGCTGACGGTGATCACGGTGGCGCTGACTATCCCGACGATGGTGGCCGGGCTGTATGGCATGAATGTGCCCTTGCCGGCCGCGGAGAGCCCGGTGACCTTTTGGGTGGTTATTGGCGGTAGCGCGCTAGCGGCGCTGGCGATTGGCTATTATTTTTTGAAGCGGCGCTGAGATCCCTCGGGCGGGATGGCGCTTGTGCTTACCATTGTTTTTGGGTATAATAAAGCAACATGGACATCAAGAAACTAATTCACTTTTTTAAGGATAAATTAGCGCAGCTACCGGCTATGCGCGAGCTGCATGATCCTGAAAATTCGCGGTTCGTTGCCTGGTGGAGTGAGGTGATGGCGACCGGCGAGGAAATGGGCGACGCGTATATGCACCGAGTGATGCGGATCGAGTTTTTGCCGGCGATCGTTTCCGAAGGTGGGGATAATTCCGAGGAATTTGCTCAGGCCTATCAGCGTGGTATGGATGAGGCGGAAACGTTGATGCGGGCGACGATTGAAGGCCTGGAAAACCTCCAACGCAAGGCTGAAGCCGCCAAGCGCAGCCCCAAGCATGCGCACGAAGTGGTCTCGCCTTACGTTGCTCTTAGCGACGAGCAGGTCAAGCAAGTCACTCAGGCGATGCGCCTCGATCGGTATGATGGCCAGACGCAGCGGACGGTCAAGCGCCTCCTCGAGGAGCTCAAAAATGGTGGCACAAACAAGGATGCTATCGTTGACGCCGTAACGTGGCTGGCTGAGCAGCAGCCCGATGCATTGGTGGCGTTTCTGCTAGCGGCAAGTCACGCGGCGTAATGCGGCCACTCGGTTAGGCGTGGGCGATCCCGCATCAGACGGGCTAGGCTTATTCTGCTAGCACGCCATATCCCAGTAGTCCATCGTAGCGCTTATCGTGGTTGATGAATACGCGAATGCGGTTCATCTCATTACCGCCAACCGTCGTGAGAACGCCACTGTCATTTTTCAGTACAATATTAGTATGGTCACCAAACACCGGCGAATTGCGGTAAATTGCCACGTCACCGGGACGCGGTTGATAGCCAGAGCCAGCAGGTTTGAATCGACTGTCCGCTTCGTAATATTCACGCAGGGTAAATGTTCCCGGAATGCGCCAGCCGCCAGTGTGCGGATTCTTTAATGGCGCGCCCGCCTGCTGCATGATCCAGCTCACAAAATCGGCGCACCAGGCTTCACTGACGCCTTGGCTGAACTTGGTGCCGGCGGATTGTGCTTCGAACTCGGTTTTGGCGAGGCTGATAATTTTTTGCCGGGTCGGATGTAAATTTGTGGTATCAAGCTGCGGGAACGTCGCCTCGCCGCGTGATGAATCAATGCTGCCAGCGGCTGCTAGCGAATGAAGTTTATGAGTAATTTTTGGCCAATACAGCGCACCGAGACTGATACAAACAGCCATTAGCGGTACTAGTACCAACGCGAACACGTACCGTTTCTTGAGGCGACTGTGCGGCCGCGTGATAGAGAGGTGGGGCTTCTTTGGCATGTGGTTAGTATAACGGCATCGTGTCGGTTTGGCTAGCCCTCTCGGGTTGCATACCCCACGCAGAGTGCTATAATAACTAACTAAAGATAGGCTGGCAGGGAGTCGTTCTATCACTAAGGTATGCAGTGCTGAAACAGAGCGCGGAAAGGAGTTTGTATGGCTCAACCCGAACCAATCATAACAGTTGACCAACTCGTCAAGACGTACGATGGCAAGAATGTCGTCGACAGCGTGTCGTTTGAGGTCAAGAAAGGCGAGATCTTCGGCATCCTCGGCCCGAATGGCGCTGGTAAGACGACGACGCTAGAAATGCTCGAGGCACTGAGGACAATTGATGGCGGCACGGCGACCATCGACGGGATTAACGTTGCCAAGCAGCCGAAGCATATTAAAAACATCATCGGTATCCAGCTGCAATCGACGACGTTTTACGACAAGCTAACCTTGCGCGAACAACTGAAAATGTTTGCCAGCTTGTACGGACAAATGGTCGACGCCGATGCGCTGCTGGCCAAGGTGCAATTGACCGACAAAGCCAAAAGCTATGTCGAGCAGCTCTCAGGCGGGCAAAAGCAACGCTTCGCTATCGCTTCGACGCTGGTTAACAATCCGACGGTGCTGTTCCTCGACGAGCCGACCACTGGGCTGGATCCGCAGGCTCGCCGCAATCTCTGGGATTTAATCAAAGAGATTCGCGATGAAGGCATCACTATCGTGCTGACCACGCATTATATGGACGAGGCTGAGCTGCTGTGCGACCGCTTGGCGATTATGGATAATGGTAAAATCATCACCATTGACACGCCGCACAATCTGATCCAGCAGCTATTGGCGCGCGGTTTCAAGAAAAAGCAAGTTGTCGAGCAGGCCAATTTGGAAGACGTATTTATTGACTTAACAGGAAAGGCGATTCGGGATTAGTATGAAAAAATATTGGACTGGTGTATTCGGGCAAGTACGCGCCCAGCAAAAACGCTTTATCCGCGATAAAATGTCGCTGTTCTTTACCTTCCTGTTTCCGTTGCTATTCTTGTTTATATTTGGCTCAATCTTTAAGGATCAATCAACCAGCTTTAATGTGGCGATTATCAATAATTCACAAACAGAATTTGCGAAAAATTTTGTCGATAGCGCCAAGGGAAACGCTAAAGATTCGGTTCTCAAGATCAAAGATGTCAAGGATATGGACGATGCCCGTGAGAAGCTCAAGCGCTCGGAGCTGAACGGCATCATTGAACTACCGAGTAGTTTTGGCGAAGTAAAGGGAGAGGGCAATAATGCCAAGCCAGCCGGTACGATCAATGTGCTGTACGGCAAGGGATCGGAGCAGACTGGTAGTGCGCTGACGGCAGTGATGGGTCAGGTTGCTGATGAGATCAATAAGCACCTGGGCCAGCCGGAAGCACCAATTAAAGCCGCCGGTAAAGCAGTTGGCGATGAGCAGCTAAAATCGTTTGACTATACCTTTACGGGACTGCTCGCCTTTAGCTTGATGAGCATGGGTATCTTTGGCCTGGCTAATCAAATGCCGGCTGAAAAGCAGCGCGGCTCTTACCGTCGGCTACGGGCGGCACCATTTACCTCGGGTCAGCTGATTATCTCGATGGCGATTCATTATGTCATCATCTCGCTGTTGAGCCTCGTCATGATGGTGATTGTCGGTACATTCGTATTCCAATTTAATATGCGTGGCGATTGGGGGCTCTTCGTCCTTATGGCGGTGCTGGCGGCCTTTATGATGGTGGGCCTAGGTCTATTAATTGGTGGCTGGGCAAAGAATGAAAACCAGTCGGCACCGTTAACCAACCTCGTGTCCTTCCCGATGATGTTCTTGTCTGGTGCATTTTTCCCGCTCTACATGTTCCCAGAATGGTTACGCGGTGCTTCTCAGTTCATCCCGATGACCCCGATTACAGAAGGATTTCGCTTGATCATGACTGAGCACGCCAGTTTGATCGAGGTCCTACCGCAACTTGGTGCTGTGACTGCGTGGATTCTCGTTGTTTACATTGCGGCGATCAAGCTATTTCGGTGGGAATAATCGAGTTAGGTAGTTTGAGGGTGGATGGTAGGATAGCTACCGCTCCTGCTCTTGTCCTGTTAATCCAGACTTAATTCTATGTGCTGCTAGCCACGCATCGAGTTCGGTGTAAAACTTCTCAGGATTACAACCAAAGAATTGATGTCGCAATCGCGACGAAATACGCTCATGTAGGGAATGCGGTTGGTAGATTCGCAGACGCTTGAGCGGTGCCATAGCTATCGTACTCGAAATTCCATCCCATTGAGCTATTGGTAAAATTGATACGAGTTTGTTATCAATTGATGGATCAATATTACAGACTGATCCATCAATAAATACACGAAGCATAATGTGTCGCTCGTTTCGACATTGACGTAGTTTAAGAATACGATCAGGTATTGGTAAATCCTGCCAATTAAATACGCCAATCAACAACTGGCTTGCTATGTCAACTTTTTGTAATTCTCGCTGTAAATACACGCATTTTTGGTAGCAGGACCACATCCCACTATTACCACTTGTTCCGTATGGCAAGTCGCGGATCTTCTCGAATAAGATAATTGCTTTTTGAATATTCATAAGGCGAATGGTTGGGCTAATGCGCAGAGTAATATTTTCATGGTGTATAATAACACATATGAAGTGGCTTGATGATATCGTAGATCAGTTTCGAAGTGTAGATAAAGAAGTACTCGTTTCCTCGGGTGCATCGCCGTCGGGCGTGTATCATGTGGGGCATTTGCGTGAAATTGTTATCGCTGATGCCGTAGTGCGGGCACTGAAGCGGGCAGGCATCCGGGCGCGCCACGTTCACGTTTCGGATAACCTGGACGCCTTTCGTAAAGTGCCGGTTAATCTGCCGGCCAGTTACGAGCAGTACCTCGGCATGCCGCTCTGCACGGTGCCATCACCAGATGATCGGTATGATTCGTGGGGAGATTTTTGTCTGAAGCCATTCCTCGACAGTGCTGATAAAATTGGCATCACCATGGACGTGGTCTATGCCAGCGATAAGTATCGGAGCGGGTTTTTTGTGCCGGCCATCGAGCGCTCGCTGCGCCGCATTGACAAAGCTAAGTCAGCCATCCAGGAGGTATCTGGCCGTCAGCTGGATGATCAATGGTCGCCAATTCAGATCATGGAGCATGGTCGGCTAAAAAATCGCCGGTTTATCAGCATGGATAGCGATGCTAAAACGATCACCTATCGCAGCCACGATGACTCGGAGCACACGGTTCGGTACGATGACGGGCAGGTAAAGCTGGACTGGCGGCTGGACTGGCCGGGGCGGTGGTGGCTGCTCGGCGTTGATGTTGAGCCGTTTGGCCGTGATCACGCCACGAAGGGCGGCTCGTATGATACTGGCAAGCGGATCGCTCGCGAGGTTTATGACATTGAGGCGCCAGTACCGGTACCGTATGACTTTATCAATCGCACTGGCGATACCAAAAAGATGAGTGCCAGCAAAGGCACTGGCGTGAACGCGCACGATGTTATTGATATGTTGCCGCCTGAAGTGGTGCGCTATTTCATGCTCCGGTATTCGCCGGCCAAGCGACTGTATTTTGATGAGACCGATAGCCTGGTGCGGCTGGTTGACGACTTCGCGGCGATGAAGCAGCATCCACAAAATGAGCTTGATAAACAGCTATTATTCCTATGTACTGATGGGCTGAATCATCCAGCGGTCAGCTCAATTCCATTCTCGCATCTGGTCATTTCATACCAAGCAGCGCTGTGCGACACGGCAAAAACGGTGGAAATTTTGCGGCGCAGTCCGGAATACGCTCGCATCGTCGACGAGGAAGAGACGGTGATTATCACGGAATTAGGCTATGTCAGCCAGTGGCTGGAGCGATGGGCGCCTGAGTCATTGAAGTTTCGCCTAGCAGACGAGGTACATCCCGATGAGTTTTCGCCAGAGCAAAAAGAATACCTGCGGCAATTAGCTGACGATATCGCCGGGGCGCCGGCTGAGGCTGATGGTAATTGGTTTCATCAAGCAATTTACGCCTACAAGGAAAGCGGCCTGCTGCCGCCGCGGGAACTCTTCACCGCCATCTACCGCGTGCTCATTGGCAAAGATTCCGGCCCGCGCGCTGGCTGGTTCTTGTCGATCCTGCCAAGAGACTGGCTGGTTGAGCGACTACAGCTGGTGAAGTAAGAGTTTTGGCAAGGCCGGGTTGGGGCGGATTCTGTCCGTCTGGTATTTCTTGACACCAACCGCCCATCCAGTGTAAAATATTACACTTGGGCGCAGGATGTAATCGTACTAGGTAGGTGAGTTGGAGAGTTCTTACACTTTATGGGCTACTGATACTTGAATAACGTGAAAGGTAACAATGCTACACGAATTATCAATCAGAAATAAATTAATTGTCATGAGCGCGGTGATGAGCGCGCTGTTTTTGGTGGCGCTGGATCAAACGATTGTCTCGACGGCGCTGGCGGCGATTGTCAAGGAATTTAATAGCTTTTCGTCGCTTGGCTTCATCGTGACTGCTTACATGTTGACCACCACGGTGACCGTGCCGCTGGCTGGTAAGTTGAGCGACATGTACGGCCGCAAGCCGCTGTTGCTCGCCGGAGTGAGTATCTTTACCATCGGCTCGCTACTGAGCGGCCTGGCGCCGACAGTCGAGTGGCTGATTGCGTGGCGGGCGCTGCAGGGCATCGGTGGTGGTATCATCACTGCGAACGCCTTTACCATTGTCGGTGACCTCTTTCCGCCAAAGGAACGTAGTAAATGGCAAGGACTGTTTGGTGCAGTCTTTGGGATGAGTTCAGTAGCCGGGCCGTTAATCGGTGGTTGGCTGACAGATGGTGTGTCGCTGTTTGGCATGGTGAGTAACTGGCGCTGGACATTCTTGATCAATGTGCCGATCGGGGTGATCGCTACCATACTCATCATTCGCTACTGCCCGCAGATCAAGCACGACCGCACGCACAAGCCCGATTACCTCGGTGCACTGTTTATCACCATCGCTCTGGCGACGCTGGTGCTGGCGGTAGACAATACAGAGATGATCTTTAAGGGACTAATCGAGCGCGGTGTCAGCCTAATGCTGATTCAGGGCGTGCTGCTGACGATATCAGTACTGGCGGCGCTGGGCTTTATTGTGATTGAGCGGCGAGCCAAACAGCCGATTCTGCCACTACGGTTCTTTGCCAATCGGACATATCGTTTGATCATGGCGGCGGCTGGCTTGTTTGGCGCGGCCTTTATGGGGGCAATTTTGTATCTAACACAGTTCAATCAGCAGGTGTTTGGCGCCACTGCCTCGCAGGCTGGGCTGATGCTGCTACCGATGGTAGCAGGCAGTATAACAAGCTCGATAACTATTGGTCGGCTGGTTGCTAAAACCGGTGCATATAAACGCTGGATAGTGGCTGGTTTTGGGCTAACGGCGGTCGGTGTCGCCGTGCTAACAATTCTACAGCCAGAATCGCCATATTGGCACGAAGCTATCGTGGCGGTATTTGTTGGGCTTGGATTCGGCGCGGCGATGCCGATCTTGACCTTGGCGGTGCAGAATGAGTTTACGCAAAAAGACCTCGGTGCGGCGACCTCCAGCGTGCAGCTATTTCGTGGGCTGGGCTCGACGATTGGTGCGGCAGTGTTATCGGGCGTACTGACCGCCGGCATCCTAGCACATGTTGGCGATCCGCATCAGCTGTCATATATTCAGAGTTTACAGCGCTCACCGGCTGCCCAGCAGATGCTGTCCGGTGAGCTGAACGCTGACGTACTGCTGCGGCTGAATGCTCAAAAAGAGACGATCGCTCGGGCTGCAGCTCAAGGGTTTGAGCGACTACCGGCACCGGCCCGGGCCCAGGCAAAACAGCAATTCGGCCAGCAGCAGGACGAATTTACCAATGTCATCCTCCATGCGTTTACCGATGGGCTGCATCAGGTATTCTTGATCAGTTCGGGGCTGATGGTTGTTGCGATGATTGCGGTAATGCCGGTCAGGGAAAAGCGACTGCGCGGCTAATTGCCAGAGAGGTGTTTTCTGGGGTATAATTTTTGCATGACGGTGGGCTACTTTGAGCGGCGATGTGCGAGTGATTCGTTAGGGCGAACGCATCAGTTTCATCGTGGCGTGTGGGCGCATGTTGGCGGCACGCTGCGCCCAAGCGAACTCGCCGAGCAGTTCGGCCTCGATGAAAATATCGTCCGTGACGCGGCTGATGTGCGCGAGCTGCCGCGAATGGAATATAGCGGCGGCATTGAGTATGTCTTTGTGCGGCTACCGCTGGTTCGGGATGATATGGTCAAGACTGCGCCCCTACTGGCTGCGGTGTCAAAAACCCAGTTTGTAACGATTAATCCTGCCAATAATTTCTCGCCGCAAGCCGCCGAGCCGTTTCTCACGACCACGACCGACAAGCCTGGTGCGCTCCTCGCAGCGACTATCGCTTGTGTGGTGGCTGCGTATGAGCAGCAGATCCATGACCTTGCTGGTAATATCGCTGCGGCCCGGCATCGGCTGGCGCGCCACGAGGTAAAAAATGCTGACTTTATCGAGTTTGTGGCTATTGAAGATAGCCTCAACGAATTTCATTCGAGCCTCGAGGGGTTAGCGAGCGTGCTCGGCCAATTAGCGCTCAATCGTCGCGGTCTGTTCACACTACGCGACCTCGAGGCGCTGGGTGATCTGGTGCTGCACGTCAAGCAATTACTGGTCATGGTCGCCGCCAACAGCCAGACCATTACCAGCATCCAGAACGCCTATTCAACCATCGCCAATAATGTCCTCAACCAGCGGATGAAAGTCTTGACCGCCATCACCATTCTCCTAGCGATCCCGAATGTGTTTTATGGTATGTATGGCATGAATATTACCTTGCCGTTTCAGGGCGAGGCGTGGGCCTATCCGGTGATTACCGGGTTTACGGTGCTGCTCATCGGCATTGTATATATCTTCGCCAAGCGGCTGCGCTTGTTTTGAGGCTGGTATCAGGGGTCAGATCAGGGGTAGACCTGGCTTGACGTTCGTATCAGTCTTTGTTATCATGGCTGATGTGTCTCGCGCCGAAGCATGTCGCTGCTTATCATAAAGTGGGCAATAAAGGTCGAAGCGCGTGAGGCTGCACTAGTACAAAGGAGTACGAAACACATGCCAATAGCAATCAATGTTGTGTCGACCAGTCGACGCAAAAAGGTCGCAGTGGATGTGGTGCCTGCCAAATGGCAAACATACATAGCACAATAAGTGCGCCTGTCCTACAAAGGGACGGCATAAAAATCACCCCACAGGCACCGGGGTGATTTTTGCTTAGGCACTGGTTAGCGCTTTTGATTGATTTGATGTTATTTTTTTGTTTCATCAACTGCGACGCCGGCTTTTTTCAGGGCGTCTTTGACGGCGTTTTCGATAGAGCTAGCGTCGGTTAGGTTGAGCTTATTGCTATTAACAAAAAAGGTTGGTGTGCCGTCAATCTGTAGCTGTCGCCCGATCGCCACGTCAAAGTCAATTTTCTTTGTGACAGCACCGGAGGCTAGGTCAGCATTGAATTTATCGACATTCAGGCCCAGCTGCTTGGCGTAGCCACTGAAGACGTCGGTGCGTTCTTTGGCGCGGGCATTACTCCATGCGCCTTGGTTGGTGTAGAGTAGATCGTGCATTTCCCAGAACTTACCCTGCAGCCCAGCTGCTTCGGCGACCGCCGCCGCCGCTCGGGCGTTTGGATGGAGCGACGGGATCGGATAATTACGAAAGACCAGCGCGACGTGATCCTTGTATTTCTCGGCTACGCGCTTGGCTTCTGGTGCAGCGGTGCGGCAGCCCGGGCACTGGTAGTCACCGTATTCGATCATCACAACTTTGCCATTGGTGTTGCCGATAGTGTGCTCGCTAATGTCACCAGTGCGTGCTTCGGCCGGTATGATGCGCATAGCTGCATCATTTGAGATATCACTAACGTTCAAACGATTTTGTGTTGACAAATAAATCATACCGCCGACGACAGCCGCGACAACGATTGCAAAGATAGCCCAGGTTTTTCCGTTCATACTTCCTCCAAATTAACTCTGGCTATTATAGCATAAGAAGTATACAATGAACAGCATGAGCGATATTTTGCTAGGAATCCTGTATGTGGTGGTGCTGATATTGCTCGTAATGGTCATGGGCGTCCATCCGCAGGCCTCGTCACACAGTAAGTTCGAGCTGCAGCGGCGAGCACGTCGTGGTGATCAGGATGCGCAGCATCTGTTAAAGCGGCATGCGCTGATGCGGGATATTTTCTCATTGCAGCGGGTGATCGCAGCGGTGCTGCTGGTGACACTCAGTGTCATCGGTGTGGAGTTGTTTCATTGGCTACTGGGTATTATTATCTCGCTAGTGATCGCATTGGAGATAGGAGCAGTGGCGCGGATTTCATTATGGCAGCAATATTCTCAGCGGCTTTACGAGCGGTATGAGGGGCGAATTTTGGTGCTGATCGAGAAGTTTCCGACGTTATTTGCGATGATTCGCTCGGTGGCGCCAATGCCCAATGACGGCTATGATATTGAGTCGAAAGAAGAGCTCGTCACTATGGTCGAGCAGGCAGGTGAGGCGCTCAGTCGGGATGAGAAAAAGATGGTCATCGGCGTGCTATCGTTTGATACGGTGCCGGTCAAGGAAGTGATGACGCCGCGTAGCGTGATTGATACGGTGGATCAGGACGAGGTATTGGGCCCACTGGTGCTGGACGCGCTGCACAAGACTGGGCATAGCCGCTTTCCGGTGACCAAGGGCGATATTGATCATGTGGTAGGGGTGCTATACATTCAGGATCTACTGACAATTAACCGTTCGTCGACGAGCAAGCGGGCACGAACCGTCATGGAGAAAAAGGTGTATTATATCCGCGAGGATCAGACATTGCAGCACGCGCTGGCGGCGTTTTTGCGAGTGCGGCATCACTTGTTCATCGTGGTGAATGAGTTTCGCGAGACGGTTGGTATCGTCAGCCTGGAGGATGTGATTGAGCGGATGCTGGGGCATAAGATCATTGACGAGTTTGATGCGCACGAGGATCTGCGGCGGGTGGCGCAGCGTAATCCACGCCATAACAATCGGACAAAACATGCCCGTGACGTCGCATAATCCGGCCGATATGCTATACTAGAACTAATGAATCCGAACCAGACTAACCCCGAGCCTGATTATACCCAGCCTGTTGCCTATGATTCTGACGGTCGGCCGCTGTATCACCATCCGCCAGCTGACGTGACACCGCCACCGGTGACGACTGCGCCGCCTATTGAGCCACAGCCAGCCTCGCACGTCACCGTCCAGCCAGAGATGATCGAGGGGCAAAATTTCAATCCACAGATTCGTGCCCAATACGCTAACGAACCAAATGTTGTTCATGCGGCGCGGCCGCTTGAGCCGACCGTTCCCGCGGTCAGCCCAGAGACTAAGGCGCGTCACGACCAGTCCGTTCGTGACTATCCGCAGCTCAATCTCAGCGAGGGCGAGTATGTCATCCTCGACATCAAGCGCCATCCGATCGGCATGGTCATCCCGACGGCCATCACCCTCCTGCTGGTTGTCGTACTGCTGGTATTTGCGGCCTCGTTCTCGTCGCTCACCGCTAATATTCCGCTGTTTCCGGCGGTGAATCCGGGGGCAGTGCTGGGTATTGCGCTGCTGCTCGTTGCCTTGGTGGTGCTGGGCGGCGCGATCACCCTGTGGGTGTATCTACAGAATCATTTTTTCATGACCAATGAAAGCGTCATCCAGGAAATTCAACAGAGCCTCTTCGTTCGGCACGAGCAGACAGTCAGCCTCGGTAGTATCGAGGACGCCAGCTTTTTCCAGGCCGGCATCGCCCAGACGATCTTTAACTACGGCACCATTCGTCTCAGTACTGAGGGCGAAGAGACGACTTACATTTTTCACTATGTGGCCAATCCCAAGCATCAAGTGGCCATCCTCAACAACGCCATTGAAGCCTTCAAAAACGGCCGGCCAGTCTGTTACGATTAGTTTGGCTATGATTTAGCTATTTGTGGCGGCTGTCTTTGACGAAATCTGCCTCACCATCAAGCATGGCCCTGAGCGAATATGATTTACATTTACCGCTTTGGCAATTAGTCGGCTCGTAGCGATAGGCGCTGCCATTGTCGCCAAGCTTTTTACCACTTGGATCTGTGAGTAGCTCCTTATCCATGGTTGGTAGTGTCTCGTCGGTAATCTTTTCTGGATAAAAGCCGTGTCGTTTGTAATAGGCTTCCTCGAGGCTGTAATGCATGGCATTAATAGCGGTTTTTTTCCGGTCATTTTGGTGCTCGCGCTGGATTGTCACCAGCTGAGTGAATGCCACTGCGGTAGCCACGCCGAGAAATATAATTGCTACCAGCACCTCAATCACCGTAAAGCCTGCTTGTCGTTTCATGCGGTCTATTATAGCAAAGTTTCACCGCTCGCGGTAGGCGCTTGATTTATGGTATACTATACAGCATAAGATAACGGAGGGAGAGGTATGGCTAGCACAGCGAAAACCGATGACAAACATCAAACAGACGCCGCGACTGGTACGGCTCGGGTGACAGAGAAAAAAGTTGATGATGGGAAGTTAAAAGCGCTGGGCTTGGCTATGGATCAAATCACCAAGCAGTTTGGTGATGGCTCAATCATGAAACTCGGTGAGGCACATAAAGTTGATGTTGAAGTGATTCCGTCAGGCTCGCTAAGCCTCGATTTGGCGCTGGGCGGCGGTTACCCGAAAGGCCGTATCATTGAGATTTATGGCCCAGAAAGTTCGGGTAAGACAACTCTAACGCTCCACGCCATTGCCGAAATCCAAAAGCAGGGCGGTACGGCAGCATTCATCGACGCTGAGCATGCGCTTGACCCGAGCTACGCCAAGCGGTTGGGCGTCGACACCGAAAACCTGCTGGTATCGCAGCCAGACAACGGTGAGCAGGCACTGGAAATTACCGAAACCTTGGTGCGTTCAAACGCGGTGGACCTGATTGTGGTGGACTCGGTGGCAGCATTGACCCCGCAAGCGGAAATTGACGGCGACATGGGTGATTCGCACATGGGGCTGCAGGCGCGGCTGATGAGCCAGGCACTGCGCAAATTGACTGGTATCATCAACAAGTCGAAAGCGACGGTAATTTTCATCAACCAAATTCGCATGAAGATTGGTGTGATGTTTGGCAATCCTGAGACCACAACGGGCGGTAACGCGCTGAAGTTTTACGCTTCGCAGCGGGTGGATATCCGCCGGATTGGGCAGATCAAGGTTGGTGATGATATCCGCGGTAACCGCACCAAGATCAAGGTGGTGAAGAATAAGATTGCGCCGCCATTCCGCATCGCTGAGTTTGACATTATGTATAATGAAGGTATTTCTAAAACTGGCGATATTCTGGATTTGGCAGCCACGCACGGCATTGTCGAAAAATCTGGCGCCTTTTACAAATATAACGGCGAAACTATTGGTCAAGGTCGCGATAAAACCAAATTGTACCTGAAAGAAAACCCTGAGGTTCTGGCGGAAATTGATCAGAAGGTTCGCGACAAGACCAAAGAAGCAGACAGCTGATGCGCGCAGCAGAAACCGCATATCCAGTCAAGAAACATATGGTGTCAGTCAGTCTCGTCTTTGATGATGAACAGAATGCGTATCTTCGAGAATTGTCAGAAAAAATGAACCTTGACTTTGGTGAGTTTATCCCGCACGTGACACTGATTAACGTGACTGATCAGGATGTGCCACGCCTCAAATCAGCCGCTGCGGCACTACCTATCCTAAGTAAGTTGGTGCTTGATGGTGTTAGTTTCTTGCCAGACGAGGCCGGTAACTGTGTTTGGGTTGAGCTACGCACGCAGAAAATGCTTGGATGATTGAGGCGCGTCAGCAATTACTCGCGGCACTGGATGGTATTCACCCAGGGCTGGATGTTGATGGGTTCCGCCCGCACATTACGCTTGGTTGTGTCGAGGCCGGTACGCTTGACGACGTTAATATGAGCGCTATTCCAGGGCAACTGCCAGTTATCACTGAGCCGCGTGCCGCTGCTTGCTATAACGGAGTATACGGCAAGGTTGTCGAGATGGTCGAGTAGTCACTATAGTAGCCGGCCGGTTATCTTCGCGTTATAATAGTTTTATGAAAATCACTGACATCTCTCTTCAGGCTCGCGATAAAAACTGTGTTAATGTGAGTGTTGACGGCAAGTACCGCTTCAGTCTTGATATCTTTCAGGTGGGTGAGTTGGGGATTAAAGTTGGGCGCGAATACACTGATGAAGAATTGGCGGCGCTGGAGGACGAAAGCCAATTTGGTAAGCTGTACGCCCGCGCTATGGAGTATTGCTTGACGCGGCCGCGCTCGGCTAAAGAGATGCGCGATTATTTGTGGCGTAAAACTAGGCCAACCAAAAAGCGCTCGCCAAAGACTGGTGAGATTACCGAGCGTCCGGGCGTGAAGCCGGAAATTACCGAGCGGGTGCTCGCACGGCTGATTGAAAAAAAATACCTCGACGATGAAAAGTTTGCCCGTTTTTGGCTGGAACATCGTTTTTTACAGAAAGGCACTAGTGCCAGGCGGCTAAAATTAGAATTGGCGCAAAAGGGAATTGATCGCGAGACGATAGAGCAATTAATCAGCGAAAATATCCGCTCCGATGACGAAGAATTACAAAAAATTATCGCCAAAAAACACCATAAATACGCTGGCGATCAGCAAAAGTTCATGGCGTATCTAGCCCGTCAGGGATTTTCGTATGACGATATCCGGGCGGCGCTTGGTGGCGAGTCTGACGAGTAGGCGAACCATGATCAAGCGCTGTGGCCCAACTGCTCACGCAGCCACCCGTCGATTGTCCCGGCACCCATACCGAGTACCAACGCACCGCGCGCTCGCCATTCGCAAATCGCCTGCCATAGAGTGTCGTCCAATTGAGCGATATGTACCTTGTCCGTCGTCAGCTGGCGCGTCAATTCCTCTGGCGCCAGCACCGGCAGGTTTGGATCTTCGCGGGTCAAGTACGTCGGCAGCCAATATATCTCGTCAGCATGCATAAAAATCTCATCAGTGTAGCGTTCACGAACCTCGTGCTGGCGAATGTTTTGGTGTGGCTGATAAACGAGTACTACGCGGTCATTCAGCTCATGAGCCAGCTGCAACGTGGCGGCAATCTCCGACGGATGATGGCCATAGTCGGTGTAGAGATTGTCAGCTAGCTTTTCGAAGCGCCGGCCAGTACCCGGAAAGGCATTGAGCGCCGTGATAATCGCCTCATCCTCAATCTCGAGGGCAGCTGCCCCTCGCACCAGCATCGCTGCTCGTGCTGCCAGCGTGCCATTACGCCGGTTGTGTTCGCCAGCCAGCGTTATTTGTGGATCGGTCTGTTCAAGCACCGTTACATTGGTCGGAGTAAATACGTCAGCGTCCTCTCGCCAAGCGATCACCTGCGTTGACTGCTCACCAAATTGCCGAAACGCCGCCCGGTAATCGTCTGGCGTCGGAAAGGTGTCGGGGTGGTCGTAGTCAACTGAAGTAATGAGGCTCAGCCACGGCGAAAAGTGGAGGAAATTGCGGTCAAATTCATCGCATTCATACACCAAAAACTGGCTAGCTGGATCAAACCGACCGCTCGGGCCAAAACTAAGTGTCGAGCCAACTAGGTAGCTCACTGGCACGCCGAGCTGCTGCAGCGTCCACACCAGCATGCCGGTCGTCGTCGTCTTGCCGTGCGTACCGGTGACGGCAATGAGCTTGAGCTGCTTGTCGGCGATAATCTGAGCGAGTAGCTCGTCACGCTTGCTGGTGCGAATCCCTAGCTGCCTCGCCAGTACCAGCTCTGGATGATCCGCCGGCAGGGCCGCCGTATAGACGAACCAGTCAAAGGGCTCTCGCTGATGTTCGCTACGTAAAAACTCGCCTGACTGATCAAACGACACCGTGATGCCGGCTCGCCTGAGCGCCTCCGTCATCAAGCCGGCCGCTCGGTCAGAGCCACAGACCTCGTGTCCAGCGCCGATGGCCATTTCTGCTAGTGGTCCAATCGCCACGCCACCAATTCCCGAAAAATAAATTCTCATAGCGTCATTATACCACTGACGCTAGCCCCGTGTCGCATTCACCCAGTATCTTTGGTATAATGGACTTGAGAAAGGTGGGGAATGGCAGATAAGCGAGGCACGCGTCGGGCAATTCGGCGACTAGAAGAAATCAAGACATGGCAGCTAGTCATTTTGCTGGTGATGGCGTCATTTATCAGTGCGACATTCCTCAGGCTGAATAATATTGGCATGATCGAGCGCCGTGACGCCGTGATCAACGCTGACAAGGAGGGTGACGAGGGCGCGTTGGAGCGGCGGGTGTACGACTTGCAGCGCTACGTGGTTGCACACATGAACGCCGACCCGGGACGCATCGCGCTGGAGCACTCGTACAAGCGGGCCTACGAGGCGGCCTGGAAAGCGTTTGAGTCAAAGTCAGCTTCTCGTTCCAGCAACGACACGGTCGCCAAGGTCCGCCAAGTCTGTGACGCCCGAGCACAGGCTGGCGGCTGGGGGCGATTTTATGCTACAGCCGACCCGCGCTACGTCAGCTGCATCAATGACGAATGGGCGAAGTACCCGGCCGCTTCGTCGCTTGATCTCAAATTTACGCCGCCATCCACCGCGCCATATTATCAGACATTTGTGCCGCCGCTCTGGTCATCAGACTTGGCGGGCTGGTCATTGGCGGTAACAGGGGTAATTATGCTGATTATCATTGCTCGACTGGTAGCGTTGGTGGTATTGAAACTGCTGCTTCGGTATCGTCAAAAACCGCTCTAGGCTTGACAGGGGTTAACAGAGGCGCTAATCTAGAATAGTATAGTACTAACAGGAGGTATACGAATGGCTTATAAGCACACAAACTCAAAAGGCATTACATACTACTTGCATAAAACGGAAGTCACGCTGCGCGGTGGCAAAACGCAGACGATTTATTTTTTCGCCAAGGTTGAAAAGAACACCAAGGGCGAGCCATGCGACTTGCCAGATGATCGGATCGTTACCGAAAATCCACGCAACGGCTTTTTGACGATTAAAAAGAAGAAATAAGCACTTGCATTATACACCTGGTTGTCGGTACAATAGTATCAAACAAACAGGTGCCTCAAAGACTCTCGCTCATGCGGGAGTCTTTTTTGTGGTAGGGGCTGTGGAGTTGAGGTAGCCTTGCTTTTATAGGCAAAATGTGATATTTACTAATTATGAATGAACTGTTGCAGGTTGGTGATGAGTGGGACTGTGAATTGACCGCGGAGGAGTGGGAGAAGGTTGATGAACTTGTCGATAAAACAGGCTGTTCATATTATGGAGCGCGATGGGCACTTGGGCTTAAGCCGCCGTCTCGTCAGGATGTTCATGCGAATAGTCAGCCATTGTCTGGTCAAAATATCTCTGCGGATGAGAAGCCGCGACCTCGTCGGCGCAGTGATCTTGCAGCGTTTGATACACGTACTGGGGATGCTATGTTGGCCTATGCATCAGAGCAAGAGCCGTCGGATGATAAATGGGGAGAAATTAGTAGGCGTGGAGCTGCGATGGCGCGCGCTGCGCTCAGGAGTGCATGAGTAGCTTGACGGCCAGCAGTAGGGTAAATTGACGGCACTTCTCACTCGGCTGCTTTTACGGTATAATATCGCTCATGGGGGTGTAGCTCAGCGGTTAGAGCAGCGGGCTCATAACCTGTTGGTCGCTGGTTCGATCCCAGCCACCCCCACCACGAATATAACCCAAGCGAACGGAGATAGGAGATAATATGGAGGATTCGGAGCTTCCAGAGCAAAAATATGCCATGGCTTTTGGTGCTATTCCCGACAAAGCAGAGGAAAGAACCGTAATGCGGAATATCGAGGACATGTTGTACGAGGAGAATAAGCTTTATGCTAGCCTGTTTCAGGCTGCAACTAGGCTGTTGGATCAGAACCCCGGTATGCACTACAATGATTTGACTGCCGAACTCAAAAGAGAATTTCCAGAAGCGAGTATGTACCCGATCCGCTTCGCCGCTGATGATGCGCAGGAGTCTTTGAGGAGATAATTTCTGTGCTAGTCTAGTCGGCTGAGCTCTGACCAGATACAGGAATCATATATTCAGCGATCCAAGCTACCAAAAGTGTTGCGTCATGCCCTCGGCCTGGCGCTCTTCTTTCGACTGTAATAGTATCTTGGTAAAAGCATCTATGTGAGTTAAAATCATCCTAGGAGAATAAACACGACGATGCACCTGAGAACAAACTTGCAATGGGCAGAACGCCCGTTTGGTGACCCAGAGCGCCCGTTTAGTCGGGAACGAAGTCTCGTGGCTGCGCTTGATGTTGAGTGGACAAAGAATTTCCGGGTTCGGGGAGCGTCAAAACCGTTTTGCTACTCATGGGCCATCATTGACCTTGCACATCTTGACTCACTGGAGGATCAAAGTCTGCTTGAATTTGGATTCAAGTCAGTCTATCTGGAATCAGAAGACGAGGTACCGCGGCTTCTGGAAATGATCGAGTTAGATATCGCTTCCTCGCGGACATTGTCCAGCGTGACCTTTGCGGGTCACCAACTCTGTGCCGATTTGTCAGTGCTGAAACGGTCGTCGCCAATTGCAACGGAACAAGTGGATTGGCTGTACAACAAGTGGAGAGAGCGGCGGCAAAATCAAGCGGTCATTGACACGAGGTACGATATTGATCGTCTGACGCCGATAGCTAGCCGGCGCCTCGTCGATGTGGCTGAGGATCTTGGGCTTGACGTGACGCAGCCAGAGCTCGCGAAAGGTTCGATGACTAGGCTACACAAAACCTACCTCGAAACACATCAAGCGGATATTTTTGAAAAGCTTGCCGTGCTCAATCTTCGCCACAGCTTATCGACGGCGCTCATTGCCGCCATATATCTTGGCGCTGCGGTGCCGCGCCCCTTGAATGTTAACAACCTCCTGAGCGACCATCTGGCATGTGATTTTGACTATGTGAATTCTTCTGAGTTTGCGGAACTGGTGCACTGAGATCGTTTCAGGCCGTCGGAATGGACTGGTAATTTTGCCAGATTGCTACGAGCTGGTCTCTCCTAATTTTTAACCATCCATGCTACAATCAAGTATTATGACGGAGCATTTACAGCCAAATCAGTCAGCAGAACAAGTAGTCGATGATACAGGTGATCGATCTAGTCACGGCATCAAGACTCATGTCTATCATGTTGGACGGGTAGTTGTATGTTTGTCTAATCGTATTTGTTCCTCAGAGCAAGGTGTTTTAACGTGTGACGGAGGTAGCTCTCTACATTCTGGGGAAGCTGATACAGAAGAAGATTCACAGCACTCCCTAAAGGAGCAAGTGAAACGCATGTCTTATTCTGAAGATCCTAAAGGGGCGGTTCGTACTGTATTAGGCGTATTGACGCATGTCGCTCCAATGACCCTTGACGAGATTGCGGGGCTTACGCTTGATGATATTAATTGGGTCAGGCGAGATTTAGAGGTGTTAATCGCCGAGGGTCTTGTAGCTAAGAGGCAGTTCAAAGATTGTATTGCTTACCAAATGATACCTCCCGCTGATTCTACTACCTAGTAAGGTAATGAGTCTTTAGGGTTGCTTTGGTTATCTCATCTTGACTAACCCCACCCGACCCCTCATAATATAGCCATACCTTCTGATAAAACCAACATGAACATGCTGAAACTCAAACGATTTTGGTACCACGTGCGTCACGATTATTTGACGCTGAATAATGTTGTGGTTGCGGCGGCGGCGCTGATCGCGCTGAGTTGGGCGTGGGGGTCGATCGAGTCGATGCAGCGCAATTATGAACTGCAACAGATGGTCGATCAAAAAAAGTACCAGCTGACGGTCGAGAAATTGCGCACCGAGCTGCTGGCATATGAATCGAAATATTATGAAAGTGACGAATACCTCGATCTCGCGGTGCGCCAGCGTCTGGGCCGTGGCTCGCCCGGCGAAAAGCTGCTGATCGTGCCGTCAACCGACGCGGCCAAGCAGCAACCGACCGCTCACAATGCGCCGCAAAAACAACCGACCAGTAACTTCCAACAGTGGATTAATTTCCTCTTTGGCGCGCGGCGGACGAGTCAGAACTTGCAAAAATAATTCGTGTTTGCTAAGATGGACAATGTGCCGCGGGGTAGAGCAGCCTGGTAGCTCGTTTGGCTCATAACCAAAAGGTCGTAGGTTCAAATCCTACCCCCGCAACCATGTTTACTGATTTTTCGGCCTTATGAGTTGAGGTCGTTTTTATTTTTGATACATGTGAAGCTATGACGTAAATTGACCGCAGTGGCCTAGTTTCTGGCCTTTTTGACCTGGTCATGCTATATTAGAACATTATGACAGAGCACTTTAATCCAGCGTCTCAACCTACCGATAAGTTGCCAGTAGACCACCAGTCGGAGGATAAGACGAATAGAGAGATGGGCTCAAAAGAAAACACACGAGATGCAGTATGTAGGGGGGGTCAGTGGTGCACGTGTGCAAAGGAGCTTGAGGAACTAGCAAGAGAGGCGGTCGAACAGCACACCCCGCCCGATATGCGGGATGACTCGCTGCTAGACCTGAAACAACCGTTAGCAATTCCGCCAGAAACAAGGTTTTGGTCACAAGATACTCCCGAAAAGAAACTGCGAGATGGCATGCGCGGTAAAGACGGCGAATTTATGGTTGCCAGAATGCACTGGATACTTAGCGGTCTCCATGATGCGCTTGAGGCACGTCGTAATGATGGCGAGCGGTAGCCATCAGAAGTTTCATGGAAACGTAAAATCTCGGGAGCGCCTAATCAGCTGCCAATTTCCCCGCCGCAATGCGCACGGCCTCTGACCAGGCAATGAAGCAGTTTGGTGTGCTCATCAGTTGTTTGGCGGTCAGGCCGTGGCGGATGGCGAGGCTGAGGCCGGTCATCAAGTCGCTGGCGCCTGGTGCAACGATGGTGGCGCCGAGCAGGACACCTTTTTTGTCGCTGATCAATTTGACAAACCCACTGCGCCGGTCGGTGATGTTGCTGCGAGCGGTCAAAGTCAGCGGCGCTAAGGCGACATTTATCTTCAAGTCACGGCGCAGACAGTCGTCCTCGTCCAGTCCCGTCCGAGCAATCTGTGGATCGGTGAAGGCGATCGTCAAGCGCGGCGTATCGTCAAGTGCGATGAAATTACGGTGTAGTAAGTTGTGTGCAGCGGTGCGGCTGTGGCTGAGGATGGTGTGTGTCTGTGCCTGAAGGTCAACGACGCTGCCAGCCGCAAAGATGTGCCGCGCCGAAGTCTGCATCGCTTCACTGACTTGAATGCCATGTTCAGTATACGCTACGCCCGCATTTTCTAGCCCAATGTCGGTCGTTGGTAGGCGGTCGTCGGCGATGAGGATTTCATCAACGCGCACTGAATGCTGCTGGCCGCCACGAGCGTAGGTGACGCGCTTTGCGATACCGTCTTTCTGGACGGCGACCAGCTTTGTCTGGGTGAGGATGTTCATGCCGCGCTGTGCCTTGGCGTCAGCGGCGATCAGCTCGCCAACTTCTTGGTCAAACTCGGGCAAGATACGCCCAGCGGTTTCGGCGACGTACACCTTGCTGCCAAAAGTCGAGAACAAATATGCCAGCTCCATCGCCGTTGTGCCAGAGCCGACAACGAACAGCGTTTTGGGTGGGCGCTTGAGCGAGAGGATGGTTTGCGGCGTGTGATGAGCTACTTCGTCGAGTCCTGGGATGTGATCATCGCGCCAGGTTGAGCCGCTGGCGATCAGGAATTTGCGTGCTGATAAGTGGCGGCGATTAACGGTGATCTCGTTGGGACTGAGAAAGTGGGCGCTGCCGGTAAAGACGCTAATGCCTTGTTTCTCGTAGTAACTGCGATTGCCACCGGTGCCGGTGCGCTTGATGGCGGTGTCCTTCCAGGCGAGGAGCGACGGATAATTATAGCCGACCGTGCTGGTGCGCAGGCCGAACTTGGCCGCTGTTTTGGCCTCGTGGTAGACGTCGGCAGTGTAGAGTAGGGCGCCCGTCGGAATGTCGCCCCAGTTTGGGGATTCGCCGCCAAAGGTACCGCGCTCAATGATGGCGACCTTCTTGCCAGCGCGCGCCAAGACAGTTGCGGCCGGTGAACCGCCAGCGCCGCTGCCGATAACAATTACATCATAATCAAAAGTTGGTTTTTGTGCCATGTGCCCCCTACATTATCGTCTTATGGTGTTGATAAACAAATGCTGCGTCAGTGTGCAGTTTCTGCAGCAGCTGCGTCGCGCGGTGTCGGATGTCGTTTGTGGTAATTTCTGGTCGGGCCTCGCACCAGCTCATCACGCCGAGGGTGACTGACTTGGCGATATCATCAGCTTGGCCTTCGGGTGTGCGGATACTCAGGCAGGTCGCCATGATAGAGAGGTGGAGTTTTGTCGGATCAAATTCTTCGCTCGGTCGTTTGCCGCGCTTGATGACATCGATGATTGGTCGGTTTGGGTGCCCTTCTGACATCAAAAACCTCCGTAGCTGACGATGCCGAGCACTCGATCAACGAACAAAAAGCCACCCAAGATGATCAAGCTGCCGCCAGCTGCAAATTGCAAGAAACGTTTATGTGCCATCCGCCACTGTTGTAGGTGGGCGAGGGAATGGCCGCTACCGACCAGCACTAATACGACGACCAGTGATAGCAGCGATATGACGACGTAAAGGGTGATGGCGATGAGGCGCCACTCGGTTGATGGTAGTAGGACCGTCGCCAGCCCCGCCGCCGCCATCGGCCCGATGATGAACAGTAATTCAGCCACCACGCTGGCCATCCCGAGACTAAAGGCCTCGGCGCTGTGGCGTGTCGCTTTTGAGCGTTTTGATAGATAGGTCGCGAAGCTGCGCGGTAGCCACAAGGCTGTACCTTCGCCCCGTCGGTAGTACACCGCCCAAGTCGCCACACCCAGCCCGACCATCAGCCCACAGACGATGGCCGCCACTAGTTGCTCGGCCTGAGTAGCGTGATGAATGACCAGCGACAGATAGTAGACGATCGCCGATATTAGCAGCGCGGTCAGCACCAACACTCCACACACGAATCCATTCATCAGTCGCAATACTTTCCGGCGGGCGGTTTGCTTGCCGAGGGAATGGCCACTGAGCAAGGTCAAGACGCTGACGCTGAGCTGAAAACTAGCGTGGATCAGTGCCGAGAAGGCGATGATGGCAAGTGATGAGATAATAGCTGGGGTCATGTTTGTGTAAAATCCTCTCCCTCCAGTTTATCACAAGCGGTTTGGCGAGGGAAGCCGGTGGGAGCATTGGGCGGGTAATGATGCGAACTGTCATACTATTGCACTTATGTCAAATGTGTGCTATAGTAAAGCCACGGTTTAACAAACACAGAAAGGCAACAACATGGATATCACTGAGCACGAGCTTGGGCAATTTTTAGATGCGGTCAATAACGACCAGCTACGGACATGGCAGCGCCGGCGGACGTGCGAGGAGTTGCGTTCACTAGTGATGCGGCGACTGGAACTGCTGGACGAAGAAGGCGTGGAGCTAGCAGCTTAGTTGCCGGGGCGAAATCTGCTTGGCCTTATTTGATTAGCAGTTGAGGCCTCGCCTGATGAGTAGGCTTTCGAGGCGGTTGAGATTTTCTGATTCGTTTGGTACAATTGGTGACGTGTGGCACCGTAGCTCAGCTGGTTAGAGCGCAGGACTCATAAGCCTGAGGTCGGTGGTTCGGGTCCACCCGGTGCTACCAAAATTGTTTTTTATCCGCGGTCTGCATGGGCCGCGGTATTTTCATATGTGGATGACATATTACGTACTCTATTGCAAGAGTTGACGATAGGATGATATACTTGTGAAAATAATATTGAGGAGGATATAGATAGCTATGAGCGAGATACCACTAACTACACCAAGGAAGGAATTACCGCCTCAGGGACGTGAGGAATGGGATGCTCTACGAGAGGTTAGAGTTTCGCCGGAAGAGGCTAAAATTATTAGCAAAGTGGCAGAGTATATTCTACGTCGTGCCAGTGATGCCGGTATGGAAAAAGCTGATTTTTTCAAAAACCTAGCCTTTAAGGAGTTAACAGAGAAACAAATTTCCTCAGCACTGGAGACTGCGGCGACACCTATTTTTGAGGTTGGTGATCGAGTTTATTGGTTGGGGCCCAGCGAAATCGAAGACATCAAACTAACTGACGTTTGAGTATTCTATGCTATTTCGTGTATCATCTGGGCGATTGCTCGGGCAAATCGCTCGTGACCTGCTGCTGTCCAGTGCAACCCGTCTACACCGGCCTCGGCATATGTGTTGGCGTCGAAAAACGCAACACCATGCTTGGCGGCATAAGTTCGGATTTTTTCAGGCAGTGCAGTTAGTGTCGCCACGGCTGTATCATCAAAGTGCCACGCCGATCGCGGTACGATTGCCTCGTTGAACAGCCCAGTAGGGTCTGGAATGAGCGGCGCAACCAGCAGTGGTGTGACATCTGATTCGTGACAATACGTGATGTAGCGCGCTAGTGCCGTCACGATCGCCTCAACTGGTCGCTGGTGGCAAATCTGGGCATCGTTTGTTCCCAGCATGATGATGGCGATGTCGGGCTGATGACTGGCCAGGCACGGCGGAAAGTACATCCAGCCATTTCTCGATGGTTTGGCTGGGTCGGGATGATCAAGGTCGGTTCGCCGACCGCCCAGCCCCTCCTCAACAATATAATATTGGCGTGCCTCGTTCGCTAGCAGCGCCCCCAGTCGCCGCGGCCAGCGCACCGACTCGTCATATCGCGCGTTCACATCGGGTCGCTGTCCAAAGGTGTTGGAATCACCAAAGCAGAGGATGGTTATCTCGTGCATAGTGAGTATTGTATCACGTAGCCCCGCAGTATGTGTCATAATATCCTCATGAGACGACTGATTGCGGTATCGGGTGGGGTGGACAGCGTGGTACTCCTCGACAGCGTATTGCGGCATGGGCAGGACGAGGTAGTGGTGGCTCACTTTGATCATGGCATTCGGGCAGAATCGGCGGCTGATGCGCGGTTCGTGGCGGGGCTAGCGCGCCGGTGTAATGTGCCATATGTTATCAGGCGTGAGGAATTGGGGCCGGCAGCCAGCGAAGATGTGGCACGTCAGCGGCGGTATCAATTTCTCTTTGATGCGGCAGCACGCTGGGGTGGGCGGGTGACGACGGCCCATCACCAGGATGACGTGATTGAGACGATAGCACTCAATTTGCGGCGTGGTACGCGCTGGCGAGGCTTGGCGGCTATGGGCGATCAGCGGATTGAGCGGCCGCTATTGGAATGGACAAAGCAAGACATATATGATTATGCACTGTGCCACCGGCTGGAATGGGTAGAGGACGCGACAAATCAATCGAGCGCCTATCTACGTAATCAGCTGCGCCGACAGCTGCAGGCAAGGTTGACTGATCAGCAGCGGGCGGCGCTTGGTCGGTTATGGCGTCAGCAATGGCGGCTGCGCCAAGAGATTGACCAAGAAATAATGCGGTTGTCACCACGCCTCAGTAGTCGTTATTTTTGGGCGCATATCCCAATTGAGCCGGCGCGCGAGCTACTGCACCGAGAAGTGCAGCGACTGACTGGCGTGTCGCTACTCTCAGCACAGCTGGATCGACTGCTGATCGCCATCAAAACTGGCCGAGCAGGAACGGTGTGGCAGCCGGCCGCTAATGTGCGGGTGAAATTATCCGTAAAAAGTGTTACAATAAAACGAGTGACTCGCTAGGACGAAAGAGAAAGGATTATGTGACGTATGGCAGGAAAGACGCCAAAGAATACTAAGAAAGGGATCGGGCAGGTTGCTCGGCTGGGGTTGTTTTGGGCAATCATTGTGTTTCTTGGGCTGGCAGTGTACGCGGCGCTGTCACCAAATAGCAACTTGAAGAATGTGGCATTGACCGATGTAGTGCGACGGGCAAATGCCGGGGAAATTGCCAAGATTGATATCCAGGGCAATGATCTGAAAATTACTCCCAAAGGCCAAAAACAGCCGACCGAGAAATCAGTCAAGGAATCTGGCAGTACGATCTATGAGCAGGGCTTGAACAAGGACGCCAAGGTTGAGATTAACGTTCTGCCGCCATCACAGACCGGTGAAGTGCTGTGGAATCTGACGGTGATGATTGTGCCGGTGGTGATCATCGTGATCTTTTTCATGTTCATGATGCGCCAGGCCCAAGGGCAGAATAATCAAGCGATGGGCTTTGGCAAGTCAAAGGCGCGGCTGTATGGCGAGGACAAAGAGAAGGTGCTGTTTGAGGATATCGCTGGTAATGATAATGCCAAGCAGGATCTGCAGGAGGTTGTCGATTTCCTGAAGCATCCAAAGAAGTACAAGGAACTCGGTGCCAAGATTCCGAAAGGCGTCTTGCTGGTCGGTAATCCGGGTACTGGTAAAACCATGCTGGCTCGGGCAGTAGCTGGCGAGGCGGGCGTGCCGTTCTTCTCAATTTCTGGCTCGGAGTTCGTCGAGATGTTCGTCGGTGTTGGTGCTAGCCGGGTACGCGATCTCTTTTCAAAGGCCAAGAAAAATGCGCCGTGCATCATTTTCATCGACGAGATTGACGCGGTGGGCCGCAAGCGCGGTTCGGGCATGGGTGGCGGCCACGATGAGCGTGAGCAGACCTTGAACCAGATTTTGGTGGAAATGGATGGGTTTGACGGTGACACGAACGTGATCGTGCTGGCGGCGACCAACCGGGCGGATGTGCTTGATCCTGCGTTGCTGCGGCCGGGACGGTTTGATCGGCGAGTGACGATTACTCTGCCGGAGCGCAAAGATCGCGAGGCAATTCTGAAAGTTCATTTCAAGAAAAAGCCAACCGACGAAACGGTTGACCTCGATAAATTGGCCGCCAAGACAGCTGGCTCATCGGGGGCAGATCTCGCTAATATCGCCAATGAAGCAGCAATTATCGCCGCACGGCGTAATAAGAAGAAAATTACTAATGAAGAATTAACCGAGGCATTTGAGCGAGTGGCCATCGGCCCAGAGCGCAAGGCCAAGGTGATGAACGACCACGAGAAGGAGCTGACAGCGTACCACGAGGCGGGCCACGCCATTGTTGGTCACGTCTTGCCAGATTCTGATCCAGTTCACAAAGTGACGATTATTCCGCGCGGCGGCACTGGCGGTGTAACCTGGTTCCTACCGCCAGAGGATAAGAGCTACACCAACGTCTATGAGTTCAAGGATATCTTGGCTCGGGCCATGGGCGGCCGAATTGCCGAGCAAATTATTTACGGTGATGATGGTATCACCACCGGCGCTGGCTCAGACCTGCGTAAAGCCACCGAGATTGCCCGTGATATGATCATCGAGCAGGGTATGGGTAAGGGCCTACGCGACCAAGTATTTCACGAAGACAACGGCGGGCTGATGTTTGATAAGATGACCCGCGAGCGGCCGTACTCGGATGAGACTGCTAAACTGATCGACCAGGAAGTGTCGCAGCTGATCACCGAGGCTAAACAACGGGCAATGCTGGTGCTCAAAGCCAACCGTCCGTTCCTCGATAAATTGGCCGAGGCACTGCTCAAAGACGAAACCTTGGAGGAAGCGGCGGTGGATGAGATTCTTTCGGGAACGAAACTGCCAAAGGAGGCAAAGCTGCACGCATAAATTGTTATGGGGCGCGTTCGTAATGTTGTCAACAAGATCAATCAGCGGCTGACAGTCAAGTTAGCCGCCACGATTTTAGCGAGCTCGATGTTGCTGTCAAGCCTGCTGGGGCTGCTGCGCGATCGCTTTTTGAACGCGGCGTATTTTCCCAATGAGAAGGCTCACTTGGCTGGTTATCCGGTTGGGCTGGACGCTTATACGGCGGCGTTCATGGTGCCAGATTTTATGTTTGCGATTCTAGTGTCGGGGGCGCTGAGCGTCACTTTCATCCCGGTATTTAACGAGCGGTGGGTCAAAGGCAACAAGCAGTCAGCCTGGCAAATTAGTTCGAGCATGATCAATCTCATGGCGCTGGTGACGCTGGTGACGAGCGTTCTAATCATCATTTTTGCTGATCCGCTGATGAAATATCTGATCGCGCCGGGGCTAAGCGAGGCTGGTCACGCATTGGCGGTCAGTATGATGCGAGTGATCGCGGTAAATCCGCTGATCTTTGCGGTGGCAGCGGTGATTGCTAGCATCCAGCAAGCGGTCGGTCGCTTCACCTTCTATGCGCTGGCGCCGATGCTGTACAATGTCGGGATTATCATCGGTACGTTGTGGTTCACCAACGGCATCAACCTGTTCGGCTGGCAAATTTTTGACGGCGGCATTATGGGCGTGGCGCTTGGTGTGGTACTTGGGTCGGTGTTGCAGCTCATCGTCAGTGCGGTCGGGCTAATCGGACTCGGCTTTGATTATGATTTCAAGATTTATTGGCGCAATCGCGGCTTTCGTAAAGTTTTGTCGCTGCTGCCGGCGCGCTCGATTGATCAGGGAATGGATTATGTGGTCAGCCTGGCCGAAGTCAACTTGGCGTCGCGGATGGGTGATGGTATTATTCGTCGTTATAATCAAGCATTGACACTACACATGATGCCGATCAACCTCATCGGCGTTGCTATTTCCAACGCTGCCTTTCCACAACTAACTGAGCGCCTCGCCTCGGAGCGGCCGGATCTATTTCGTAGAGATCTGCGGTCATTTCTCAGGACGGTGATTTGGATGATTATCCCGATTTGTGTGGTGACGTTTTTCGCGCGTGGCTACGTGGTGCACTTTATCAATAATAATGGCGATCCGGTTATGGCGAACATTCTCGGTTGTCTGGTAATGGCAATTTTATTCAGGACGGTGTATCACATGGTGGCGCGCGGATTTTATGCACAGCAGGATACCAAGACACCGATGTATGTGTCGATTTTTGCGATTGTGTTGAATGTGGCGCTGGCCGTGATACTTGGCTACTATGCGAAGCTTGGCCCGTATGGCCTGGCATGGGCGCAGTCAATTGTCGCCTTTGTTGAGGTGGTGATTTTGTGCGTCATTTTAGGTCGGCGCATGCCACAGCTGTTTGACGCAACGTTTGTCAAAGCGGTCGCCAAGATGGCGTTAGCCGCGGTGCCACTAGCAGTGACGTGCTACGTCAGCGTATTGGTAATTCCATTTCGGGCGTCGGATGACAGCTTTTTGGGGGCGCTGCCCAAGTTTGGGGCGATTACGATTTTCAATTTTGTCGTGTATGGCGCGCTGTCCAAGTGGCTAAAGTTGCCAGAGATCGACCCGGTCTTGGCGCGAATGAAACGTCTGCTGTTTTCGCGATTTGATATGAGTAAGTTGAGGCGCTGATGAAACCGCTGACCAGTATTCGTAATTTTTGCATCATTGCCCACATCGACCACGGTAAGTCGACGCTGGCTGACCGGATGATGGAGATGACGGGGACGGTGGAGAAGCGCGAGATGAAGTCGCAGCTGCTGGATAGTATGGATCTCGAGCGTGAGAAAGGGATCACGATCAAGCTCGCGCCGGTGCGGATGAAGTATCACTATCGCCAGCCAGCGGCAATCGCTTCCTCTCAATCGAATGTCGCAGGCAACGCCAGCGACAGGGCTATCGATTCATCGGAAGGATTGCCGCTGGCTGGACCTTACGATCTCAACCTCATCGACACGCCCGGTCACGTTGATTTTAGCTACGAAGTTAGTCGCTCGTTGCAGGCCTGCGAGGGTGCGGTATTGGTGGTTGACGCCAGCCAAGGCATTCAGGCGCAGACGTTAGCGAATGTGTACCTGGCAATGGAACAGGACCTCACGATTATTCCTGTGCTCAATAAAGTTGATTTACCAGCTGCCGATGTGCCACGGGTGTCCAAGCAGGTGATTAATTTGCTGGGCTGCGATGAAAGCGAGATTATTCATATTTCCGCCAAAACCGGGCAGAATGTCGATCAAGTTTTGGCGGCGATCGTTGAGCGAATCCCGGCGCCGACTTCGCCACTGGCGGTCGAGCATCCTGATGTTGCGTTGGCTGATCTCCCAACTCGGGCGCTAATTTTTGATAGTTATTATGATGATTATCGCGGCGTGATTTTGTACGTCAGGGTGGTTGACGGTCAGATCAAAAAGGGTGAAGCGATTCATATGATGGCGACCAGTGCGAATGGGTTGGCATTGGAGGTTGGCCATCTCAGTCCCGGTATGATCCCCGACCCATCGCTCGATACTGGTGAAATTGGCTACATTGTCACCAACCTAAAAACCACCCGTGAAGCGCGGGTGGGTGATACGGTGACGCTAAAGAAATATATGACGAAGGAGTGAGAGGGTGGTAAAACAAAGTAGTCGGCATATTTCGTATATCGGTAATATTATATGGCTGATGAGCTTTGGTTTGCTTGCCACGGCTTGCATTAGTATCGCAGTGTCACTGCCGATACCCTCAGCAAACGCTCCAGGTGTGCTAGCGTGGGTGCAGCAACATCAGGTCGCCTTGCAGGCGGCAAGTGAAATGCTAGCATGTGGAGCGTCGATATTGTTAGCTGTCGTCGTGGTTTTGTACTCTAAACTGAGGGGGCGATATCCTGTTGGCATGGGTATCGTGCTTGCTCTAGGTATCGTTGTGGCAATTGGTGCATTTCATGCGATGATGGCGCTCGGACGCCTCGTTTATCCGGTGAATGGATTGCCGATTACTCCAGAAATAAGTGTATTATCTGCGAGTCAACTGTTCGCAGGACTGCACTGGATGGCACTGGCGTTGGCTGCATTTGTTGCTGCGGTAGGGATCATTACGAAATCTTGGATAGTTATATTAACGAGCGTGTGTGTTGCATTTCTAAAGATGGTCGGTACATACTATGCAGGTGAAGTCTCGGTACCGCTGACGGTGGTGTCGGAGGTGGCATTGTTTGGCTGGTCTATTGTGATGGTGGTGTGGCAGTTGAGTAAATTAGTGATAAGGAGTAAGCCATGAATCCACAAACAATTGGCCTAACTGAATTGCAAAAGCACCCCGCGGATACGTGTTGCGAAAAGGGCTGGGATAAAGTTTGGTCAATGTGGTCAGGTGGCCCATTTGACAAAAAGTAAGTGCTATCCCATAATTAAGTTTACTATGATGCTGGCAGGTTTTTGTATGGGCTTTCTCAGTTTTAAGATCCAGAAGGATTGGCGGCGTGTCATCTAGCGAGGTGCTTGTTCTACCAGAAAGAATGGCGCAATATGTTGATGCCGGTCGATTGCGCGATAATTTTCATAACCATCCGGAGAGTCAGAGAGATTTATCAGAGGGTGAGCAGTTAGCCGTTCGGGAGATACGAGCACGTCTTGAGCGATTGCCACTTTTGCACTATACTAACTCAGGTGATTTCCCTGGGCGGTTCATGGAGATGGGGATACTGCCGAGCAGTCAGTTATCAGGCCGTAGAACTAATACATACGGGCTTGATCGCCACTTTGGTCTTGACCAGTTCGTATTTTCGAGCCTTTATCCGAGCAATGCCTGTTACTATGGCGCAAAAATGGTATTTATAGATCCACGGCTAAAAACAATCGACATCATGCTCGTCACGCCTCATGACTTAAACGATACGGTGCTTACTGCCAAAACCGACCCAAATAACCTCAGTAAAGAAGATTGTAGAAAAATTGACGAGTATTTCGACTCGATGATGTTTGGGGCGGATTGACTCGATATTCTTGCTCGTCAAGCGCTGGATTCATTTGTAGAGGAGATGCGGACATCTAGAGATAAGGGGGGAGAGGGTGTGGAAATGGCTCTTCTGCCACTAGGTTTTGATTTTTGCTATGGGGAGTGGAAGCATTATGGAGCAATTGATCCAGGGAATATTGTTGATACATATGATTGCTCTTTTCCTATATTGGAATATCCATGTGCCAACGATGATGTCATAAGCATGGCATGGCTGCCGCATGGTTTTGTGTTCAGCAAGTACCGTCTACTAGATAAGGGCGCTGTGCCCAGCACGTGGCATGGTGTGCTTTCAAACTACGATATTGAAGGCGTAGACGTTAAGGATCTGCGTCAGTTTTGGAGGCATATTGGCGAGCTGGCGCTCTCATAAGTAATTTGTCGGTGAACCGTGATAATGTAAGCTATGGCGTGGCCTGATCGCTGAAAGAGAGTTGTAAAGCTTGCGGCCAACTAAGCTTTGCTTGACAATAATAGCTTATTTTGTGTAGTCGGTGCTGTCGTATAATATCAGAAAGAAGGGATATGAAAAAGGCAGGATTATTTATGGTAGGTATCGTGATGGCTATTGTGCTGTCTTTTGGATGACAATGGTGAAGTCAAGTACGACACACGCAAATCCAGCAAACTATAGCAGAATATACAGGTCACGGGGCCGGTGTAAGATAGCCAGGACAAAGATGAACCGGTATACGGCGGTGTTAAAATGTGTTCGGGTACAGATTGGGACTCCAGACGTGACATTTTGGACGTTCTACCTCCGTTCACCAATGGAGATATGATATAAGCGTATGTGTCACTACTAAGCGTATGATCCTTGGCTTTTCTCCCCTCGTCGTTGCTAGCTTCGGACGGGGGAGTTTTTTGTTTCCCCCGGTGCTGATAAGGTTTTCAAAGCGCTGAGCCTTGGCAGTGCGGATAGTAGAGAGTATCTTGGTCATAGGGGCTTTTATTTGACACCATTTTTTTGGTAAGTATACTGGGTTCAACAGTAACAATATGAGAGGGTATTTGAGAAGATTATGACGAAGAAAACAGGAAACATTATATCATTAGACGATTTTAAGTTTCTAGTTAAGCAGGCAGTCAAAGCACCGTCAGGGCACAATACCCAACCTTGGAAATTCCATCGCGACGGGTCGGTGGTAGAAATTCATCCTGATTTTGACAGGAAGCTGCCAGTAGTCGACCCTGACAATAGGGAGTTATTCGTGAGTCTGGGTTGTGCGGCCGAGAACTTCTGCTTGGCAGCGCAAACCAAGGGCTATGAGTCTACCGTTTCGGTTGGTGATACGGGAGTTATCACGATTTTACTTACAGAAGATTCTGGCGTCAAGCCGAGTCCATTGTTTGAACAGATAGATATGCGGCAGATTAATCGCAGCATTTACACTGGTGAGGAAATTGCTCCAGATGCACTAAAGAAATTACAATTTGTCCATAGTGAAAAGGGCGTCTCAGTTCATTATTACGCACATCAAACAGAGCAATTCAATGATATCGAGCAATGTGTCTTTCAGGGGAATATACGTCAAATGCAAAATGAGGCGTTTAAGGCTGAATTGAAAAGCTGGATGCGATTTAATAAGAAGCATCAAGATCAAACACTTGACGGGCTGAGTTATGCCGTGTTTGGTGCACCTAACGTGCCGCGCTGGATGGCTGAGCCAATCATGTCGATGGCTGTCAATACCAAGGCTCAAAATAGGGCCGACCGCAAGAAGATAGAATCAGCGTCTCATCTGGTTCTCTTTACAACAAGAGAAAATAGTCGGCGCGAATGGGTGGATCTAGGTCGGACGCTGCAGCGTTTCTTGCTGACTGCCACGGAGCTCGGGATCGCTCATGCCTATCTAAATCAACCAAACGAGCAGCCAGAAATTGCCGCAGAAATGGCAAAAACTCTTGATCTTGATGGGGAATATCCAACTATTTTGCTGCGCATTGGTTATGGCAAGCAGCAGGCCTATTCTAAACGTCGACCTGTTGAAGACGTTATTATAGAGGATTGAGCGCCCTCATTGACCCGATAATCCACCAATGAGAACTAAATTTTCAATTTGATAAAGACATAAGTGTGTTGTTATGGGGTTTAGTAAAGAATAAAGAATATGTGACCGGATTAGAGTGATTATTTGTAATTGAGAGGAAGAGTTTACCATTTACAATAATAGTATAAAATGCTATAATATAGGTCATGGAGCGACTCGGTAGTATTGATCATGGCAAGGACTTTGCAGGCAGCGTAGAGGAAATTATTAATCAACCGTTGACGGTCGAAAATATTGATACCTACGCTGAGGCTGCCTTGGATAAATTGATCCAGCTAATTGATGATATGGTGCAAGCATACGACCATCAGCCAACGATTTGGCTAGACAATCCTGCCCAAAGGGAGAACGCGACGTTTGCTTACTACGGCATAGAGGAAATCAATGAGCTGCTTGACCATATTGCTGCCAAAGCGGAGCAACTCATAGCTATTGATACGGCTATTGGCCAAATCGAATCGATTGGTGACGTCTTTGTGCCACCCGATGATCGGCCCGGGCCTACCACCAGTGCGTCTGAGGCGCCAAACCGTGAGAGCGTGACTCGCCAACCGCGGCTGAAAACATTGCTATTCGTGTTGGCGAATGAATTTGGTATTGAGCTGAGCAGCGAAGCATTACGGATTCGTCGCGGGGAAGTAGAGACAGCGATGATGCGCCAAGAGCCATACCATGAGGTGAATATCCCACCGCTCGAGCGGACGGTACTGATCTGTGACGCCTACGGTAATAGTACCTTTGTATTTGATACAACGCGGCTGCCAGAAGAAGAGCGGGCAAAGCTGACCGCATATACGAAAACACAGCTTATGGAGGTGATGGCACAGTATCCGGGCTGTGGTGCGATGGTGCGTTGTGATGATTACTTTGTTCCACACTTAGTGGGGGTATTAGCAGATGATCTGCGGCAACCAGTTGAGATGGGTAGGCAACGTCAAGGTAATTATTTGAGCCCTCGTCGAATGATTGAGGCAATGGGAGGCCTGACGATCAATGGGCTAGCAGATAAGCTCGGTGTGAAGTATCGTGTCGTTGCGACCATTGCCACCCAGTTGGAGCGGGATGGCTTCCTGGGGGAGGTGGCCAAGCGGGATTGGTGTGGCAAGCAGAAACCGGTTTTTACTAGAGAGCAGGCCGAATTGATAGAAGAATCGCTTAAGCAAAAAGGTATGTTTAATCTACCGCCACCAGAAGGGTATCTGACGCTCAAAGCTCTCGCCAATGTTCTGGGTGTAAGTGATATGACGATAGCAAAGATAGCGAGGAGTCTTAAAGAAGACGGTATCCTGTCTGAGGGTGCATGGCATCGTTCTCCTCAGGTTCGCGAGTTCTTTAGTCCAGAGCAGCAAGCGGTGATCATAGAAAAAGCACATGACAGGGGGTTGTTTGCGCCTCCGCCCCCGGAAGGATGTATTATGGTAAGTGCGGCAATGAAGCGCTTTGGGGTGTGTCGAAAGACAATTAAAAATGCCATGCACTCATTGGGCTTACAACCTTCAATCTACAGGTTTTCTTGTCAAAAGGGTCGGGTAAAAATTTGTGAAGGCCTTTTGCGGGAGCAAGTAGAGGCTATAGGTGACTATTTCTTAAAAAGAGGCTATATGCGCCCAGCTCCCGAAGACTATCTAGCAACGTCAGACCTTATGAACGCTTTGCACTGTGGATCACCAGCGTTTCAGAAGGCGATTAAGGTTTTGAATAAGGTTGATCCTGACTTCGGGGAACCACTGGCATGTCGTGGCAGAGGGTCGAATGGTGTGAATAGCTCAATAGGTTACTTTTACAGCCCCAAGCAACAGGCGAAGATTGCTGCGATACTGAAGAAAACTCGCTAGGGTGCTAGTGATAAGATTACTGAGTTATATCAGAATCAATCGCTGTCCAGCCCAGTACTGATTGCTCAGTGAGTTTGACAAACGGCGAAGCACTTACTATCAAATTAGCCACTAAATCACCAAAATGGCTGTGATTGACAAATCAATAATATTATGATAAAATTCAGACTATGAGTCAACTGAATTTTAATCGCTTGAGGAATGATATTGGGGAGCCTGTTGTCTATGATGTAGTCCCAGATTCAGAGAGAGAGAGTTATAGGTACTGGCGCGGCTTGAGCTTGGCGCGATTAGCGCTGGAGCTTTCACGAGGTAATCGTACCTTTCAGTTTGGTACGGATGGCGTCCATTTCGCAGATTTTCATTTATATGCGTACAATGTAGCGCGTGACATTGCTGCTGGTGCAAGTCCTTTGCAGACTCAGCCAGAAGATTGTTCCGCCATTCAGCAGGCTATTGGCGAACGGTTTACTAGTAAAACACCCCATCCAGCATTAGTTGTCGCATACGCGCGACCAAATGCTTATGTGGTGCCGTCCGATAGAGGACTGTGTCATGGTGTTACATTGTACGGTCAACTGACCGACTTGGATAAGCATTCCCAAGAGTTTGTTCAAGATTATTTTGGTCTCAGCTCGCTTACGTAGGAAACGAGCGAGCGGCGGTATTATATCACCTAGCAATTGATGGTATAATCATCAAATAGATGCCTAAAATTACCGTCCAACCCCTCCCTGGCTACAAAGAAGTCAAGCCCTTCGTCTACGCGGGCTTCTTTCCGGTGTCTAATGAAGATTACAATGACCTGAAAGAGGCTATTGAAAAGCTGAGCTTGAGTGATTCAGCGCTGCAGTTTGAGCCGGAGAATTCACCGGTGTTAGGTTATGGCGTACGGATTGGTTTTTTGGGATTGCTTCATATGGACATCATTCGCGAGCGGCTGGAGCGCGAGTATAATTTGGATCTCATCGTCACCAACCCGAGCACGGATTACCAAGTCAGCCTCACTAATGGCGAGGAACTGGACATCAAATCAGCCAGCGAACTGCCCGACCCGGCGCAGATCACCGAGGTCCGCGAGCCGTGGATCGACGGTGAAATTGTGGTGCCGCAAGACTACATCGGTGCGGTGATTCAGCTGATTGTCGCCAAGCGCGGCCGGCAGAAAAACCTTAGTTACATTGATGAGCGGGCGCTGATTTCGTTTACGGCGCCGCTGGCAAATCTGCTGACGGATTTTTATGATCAACTGAAGTCGGTCACCAGCGGCTACGGTTCGTTTAACTATGAGCTGGCGGGTTATCAGCCGGAAGATTTGGTACGGGTGGATTTTTATGTGGCGGGCGAAATGGTTGATGCGCTCAGTGTGATGTGCCACCGTTCGGAGGCGCCAGGCTTGGGTCGCGAAATCGTCAAAAAATTGAAAGAAGTCGTGCCGCGCCAGAGCTTTGAGGTGGCACTGCAGGCGGCGATTGGCGGCAGATTCATCGCCCGCGAAAACATCGGTGCTTACCGCAAAGATGTCACCGGCTATCTGTATGGTGGTGACGTCAGCCGTAAAAAGAAGCTCCTCGCCAAACAGGCTCGCGGTAAAAAGCGTATGAAACGCTTCGGTAAAGTTGACATTCCGTCAGAAGCGTTTACGGTGATGTTAAAGAGAGATTGATTATGAAGAAACCAATTATTTATCTTGACATGGACGGCGTGCTGGTCGATTTCATGTCGGCCACGACGAAGGTTCCGCCCGAGATGCTCGAGAAGTTTGCGGGTGAGTATGACAATATCCCGGGCGTTTTTGCGCTGATGGATCCGATGCCGGGCGCCCTCGAGGCGGTCGACAGACTAAAGGAAAAGTATGATCTATATATTCTCTCATCATCGCCATGGGAAAATCCGACGGCGCTGGGTGATAAGCTGGCGTGGGTGAAGAAGTATTTTGGCGGCGAGGGTCAGGAAAATATTTTCTTTCGCAAAGTTATTTTTTCGTCGATCAAACAGCTGAGCCGCGGTGATATCTTGATTGATGATCGGACGGCCAGGGGTGCTGCTGAGTTTGTTGGCTGGCACATCCATTTCGGTACTCCGCAGTTTCCTGATTGGCAATCGGTGCTGGATGAGTTGCTCTAGCGGCTCCGGCGGTTGGCCGCTTGAAATCACTGAGCATAACCAGTATAATGGTAACAGAATCAATCAGAGGAAGGAGGGTCATATCGACCAGCTGACCGTAATCATTTTCGGTATCGACATCTCCCGAGGGATGAGGTGGCGTTGATGAAGTTGACAAAGCTATTCAAAAAAGCCCGGCTCGGCAAACGCCGTAAGGGCGAGGTATCAGATGTTGATACTGAAGCCCCAGTGCCGCGTCAGCGCCCGGTGGCTACTTCAGTACCCGCCGCATCTCCCACATCACCCGCGCCACGTTCTCCTCACTCCGCTCCGGCTCGGCGTCATAGTATTCAACGGCAAACTGTAGCCGCGCAGCCAGCTCATCCTTCGGCTGCGTCTCGCGTTGTGCCGCCACAACCTTCTACTCAGTTACCTTGCTCGCGTTCTGCCGCTCCTCAAAAAACTCCCGCTCCCAATCCGCCGGCTAAACCCCACCCTAAAAAGCCGGCAGTCTTTCATGACATTATGCCGCCGCGTGGCGTCCAGCGCTCGCGAAGCACATCATTTACCAAGCCGTCCGTCAAGCCCCAGCCGCCAAAGCACGCCCTCTCGCCGTCACGCGCTTCACTGATCAAGCCCACTGCTTCGGCGCCAGCCCCGGCCAAGCGTCCGCTCAACAAACTTTCTTCCGTCAAGGCTCAGCCAGTCAAGCCGCTCTCATCACATCCGCCACACCCGCCGCTGACGAAGCCGCCGCTTTCATCTCAGCCTTCGAGTCCGACTCGTCCGCTCAATCCTGCGGCGGCCGCACCTCGTGCTAATGCACCACGCACCGATACGCAATCGACTGTCAAGCGCCCGCTATCCCAGCCACACCAACTGCCGACCCAGCCAAACTTACCGCCGCAGCCAAAGGAGCTGACCCACCCGCAAGTCACTGCTCATTCCCGCGCTCACATCGCCGTGCCGTCTCGCCGCCATCCTCAGCTAGCGCATCGTCCGCCGCATATTCGAGCGATGGACATGGTGCATAGGTAGGAAGTCGTAACTGCCCGGAAGCTTAGTCAATAATCTGGTATAATACTCATATGTCAGATCTTGAACGTGTCATCAGGGAGTACCAGCCGACCGAAGCGGCCGTAGCGCTGGTCCGAGATACTAAAATTGCGCTGCTAACCGGTATTTCCGGCGCGGGCAAGGATACCATCAAAAGGCGGTTATTGCGATCGCCGTCATTTCGTGATATCGTGTCGCACACCACGCGGGAGCCGCGGGCAAATAACGGTCAGCCAGAGCGCGACGGCATCGATTATCATTTTATTGATCAAGCAACCGCACTGACCATGCTCAGAAATCATCAGTTCATTGAGGCCAAGTTCGTTCACGGCAAGGTGTATGGTACCTCGACAGCCGAGCTGCAATTGGCGCATGACCATCAGCAAACGGCGATCACCGACATTGACGTACAGGGCGTGGCTGAGTATGAGCAATTGGCGCCGGGCTGTATCGCTATCTTTATCGTACCGCCGGATTATCCGACATGGCTGGAGCGATTGAAGCAGCGGTACGTAACGGAAGCAGAGTTTCAAGCGGCCTGGCCGAAACGCCGCCAGTCGGCCATCGCTGAGCTCAGTCATGCGCTGGAAGTGCCGTATTACCACGTGATTATCAATGATGATTTGACCCGAGCGGTGCGGGTTTGCGGCGAGATTATCGAGCGTGGTGACGTGTTTAATCGGCGTGATGACGAGGCGCGGTTGATAGCGCGGGACCTCCTTGATTATTTGATGGGTGAGGACGCGGCCTAGATGGCGACGAAGAAGTCGTCGTTTTCGCTCAGGCGACCGTTTTGGTCGTTGTCGGGGTTGCTTGACCAGATCTTTTTCTTATTAGCCGGTGCGGCGTCGTTCTGGCTGGCGTGGCTGGTGTGGCGTGAGGGCTGGCATTCGGGTGGCTGGTGGATGGTTGGGCTGTTTGTGGTAGTGTGGCTGATTACGGCTTACTTGGCACTGCCGCGGCTGCATCGTATCCTGAGCAGCTTGTATGTGCCGAATTATTTCATCGGGCGAACGCGGACGGCGGACGGGCTGCTCGGTGATCCTGTCAATCTGGCTTTGCGCGGCTCGGAGGCGCAGGTCCACCGGGCGATGACCGCGGCTGGCTGGACGTTAGCGGAGGAAATAACCGTGCGTTCATCGTGGCGGATGATGGTGGCAATATTGACGCGGCGTAGTTATCCGCAAGCGCCGGTTTCGTCACTATTTCTATTTGGGCGGCGGCAAGATTTTGCCTACCAGCAGGAGGTTGACGGTAATCCCGGCAAGCGCCATCACGTACGTTTCTGGCGTTGCCCACAGGGCTGGCTGCTGCCGGGTGGTCATCAGGTGGATTGGCTGGCGGCGGGAACATACGACAAGAGTGTCGGTCTTAGCTTGTTTACCCTACAAATCACCCATAAGGTTGATGAGAATACTGACATCGAGCGGGACTATATTGTCCAGTCGGCGCTCAAGGCACGCGCTTCAATCGAGGTGACTACTCTGAAAGATTTTTCCACCGGGTATCATTCGCGCAACGGCGGCGGCGATACCATCCAGACAGACGGTGATTTGCCGGTACTGGAGGTTGGGCGCGTGCGCGCCAACCAGTCCTTGATAGAGGAGCGCGACGAGGTGATTCTCGATGCTACTTCGCACGAGGTGATGCCAGTGGCGCACGATACATTGATACAACAATTTTGGAGTCGGCGGCCGCCACAGATCGCGTTTGGCGTGGTGGCAATGTTTGCGGCGCTGGCGGTCAGTATCATCAATACCGTTGTTGAATTACTTGCGATTGACCAATTTCATAGCCAGACGGTGGCTGAACTGATGGTGGACGGTCAGGTGAATGACGCGGCGGTGATTGCTAATTGGCTGATTGGTTCGTCAATTGTCCTCGGCGCAGTGTGGGTGATCACGACTATCGTGCTGGTGAATCGGACATTTAGCGGTAGCAATCGATTGCGGCTGGTATTGATGATGATATCCGGGCTGGCAGTTATCGCTAATTCATTCACCTTGACCATCGGCAAGATAACCTGGTCGACAGCCAGTACGCTGCTGTTCATCGGGCTGAATATTGTAGCGGTGCTAATGTTTTCGTCAGACGCCGCCCGGCGATTTACGCGGGCGCGTAGCCAGGCCAGGCGCGCGGCAAGGTCGCATTAGCACTCGCTTGCGATGAGTGCTAGATTCATGCTACAATGAGCCTATGACCGAACGTCAACAGGCTATCTTGGCCGCCATCATTGAACAGTACGCTGAAATTGCGGCGCCAGTTGGCAGCGTGACGCTAGCCAAGTTGTTTGGCGTATCCAGCGCCACCATTCGCAGCGAAATGGCTAAGCTTGAGGAAATGGGTTTTATTGAGGCGCCGCACACCAGCGCTGGGCGAATTCCTACCGACAAAGGGTACCGCGTGTATGTCAATGGCATCACCGACGCGCAGATGACCGAGCTGCCGAGCGGTATCGATCGCAGTGCGAGAGCGATCGAAGCGCATGTCAATTCGCACGTTGATACGTCCGACCGAGCAATTCGTAGCGCCGTTGACAGCTTGGTGGAGTTGACGGGTAACTTTGGTTTTGCGTCGTTTGGTACGCACTTGTATATGAATGGCATGACGCAGCTGTTTTCTCAGCCAGAGTTTGTCGAGGGCGGACACGTGCAGGCGATTGCCGGGTTGATTGATAATATCGAGCCGTGGCTGCATGAAGCAGCGCCGAACCAGCCGCTGAATGTGTTTATTGGCAGTGAAAACCCGATTGGTAAAAGTAGTGGCGCTACGCTGATTATTAGTAAATTCCGCTCGCAGTTTAGTGATGATAGCTATATCGGTGTCATCGGCCCGACGCGGCAAAATTACCGCCGAACGATGGAGCTGGTTAGGCGAACCGGTGCGATGTTAGAGGAGGTATTGTAATGGCTGAATGGATTGGCGGACTACTGAGCGGCTTGCCAACGTGGCTAGTAGTGATTATTTTGATTATTATTTTCATGGCTATGGTAGTGTCTTTTCCCTGTACGTATGGCGACGAGCCGTTTTGGCCGTTTAGAAGGAGGAAAAAATGACGAAGAGTAAGGCTAAAAAAACTGAAGATTTGGAGCAGCAGTTGGGCGAGTTGACGTTGGATTTGCAGCGGACGCGGGCGGATTTTGAGAACTACCGCAAGCGTGTCGAGGCGGAAAAACAGTCAGCGCATCAAATGGGTCAGGCTAAGTCAGTGATGAAGCTGCTGCCAGTGATCGACACGATTGAGCGAGCGATTGCCAATGTGCCGGAGGAACTAGCGGATAACGCCTGGGCGAAAGGTGTGGCTGGCCTGAATAAACAGCTTGATAAGCAACTGAAAGAAATCGGCCTCGAGCAAATCGACGCTAAACCCGGCACAGTATTTAATCCTGAACTACACCAAGCTATTCAATTTGACGAATCAGCAGAAGGCGACAAAGAAGTGATTGCTGAGGAACTACGTGCTGGCTATACACTAGACGGCGTAGTAATTCGCGACGCGATGGTTAAAGTGACGCGCCAGTCATCGGAATCACCGCAGGCGGATGTCAAAGTAAACGCTGACGTATCAGAGAAATAATTGGTCGTCACAAAATAATTAGCACTCTTGACACGGGAGTGCTAATTATTTATACTGAAATAGTTGGCACTCGTTAATAAAGAGTGCTAAAATGAATATAAGCAAAAACCAGATGTGATCAAAACAAGAAAGGGGAATCATATGGGTAAAATTATCGGAATCGACCTCGGTACAACCAACAGCGCCTTTGCGTACATGCTGGCGGGTAAGCCAGAAGTTATCGCTAACGCTGAGGGCAATCGTACGACGCCATCAGTGGTAGCGATTAATAAAAAGGGCGAACGCTTGGTTGGGCAAGTAGCGCAGCGTCAGCGTGTGACTAATCCAAAGAACACAATTTATGGTGTCAAGCGCTTTATTGGCCGTAAGTTTGATGACAAAGAAGTCCAAAAAGACCGTGGCCTCATGCCGTTTAAGATCGTCAAGAAAGGTGCGGGTGTGGCCGTGGAAATGGGTGGCAAGGAATACACGCCAGAAGAAGTTTCAGCCATGATCCTCGGCAAAATCAAGGCCGACGCCGAGGCGTTCCTGGGCGAAAAAGTCACCGAAGCCGTCATCACCGTGCCAGCCTACTTTGACGATTCGCAGCGTCAGGCGACCAAGGATGCTGGTAAAATTGCCGGTCTGGAGGTCAAACGTATCATCAATGAGCCAACGGCAGCTGCTCTGGCGTACGGCTTGGAGAAGGGTAAAAATGATGAAACCATCGTGGTGTTTGACCTCGGTGGTGGTACCTTTGACGTTTCCATTCTGGAACTTGGCGATGGCGTGTTTGAGGTGAAAGCGACCAATGGTGACACCCACCTGGGCGGTGAGGACTTTGACAATGTTATCGTTAATTACTTCCTGGATGACTTTAAGTCTAAAGAAGGCATTGATCTGCGTAAAGACAATGCAGCCATGCAGCGCCTGAAGGACGAAGCCGAAAAGGCTAAGAAGGAGCTATCAACGGTTACTGAATATGAAGTCAATATTCCGTTCATTACCGCTGACGCTGACGGGCCAAAGCACTTTGAGCTGAGCCTGACGCGGGCCAAGCTGGAAGATTTGGTGAAAGATCTGTTGGCGCGCCTTGACGGTCCAGTCGAAAAAGCGCTCAAAGACGCCAAACTCTCTAAATCAGACATCCAAAACGTGGTGATGGTTGGCGGTATGACTCGTATGCCAGCAGTGGTTGAGCGGGTGAAGAAGCTGTTCGGCAAAGACCCAATGCAAGGCGTTAACCCAGACGAAGTGGTGGCAGTTGGTGCAGCTATTCAGGGTGGTGTGCTAGCTGGTGATGTTAAGGATGTGCTGCTTCTGGACGTAACACCATTGAGCCTCGGTATCGAGACGATGGGTGGTGTGTCAACCAAGCTGATTGAGCGTAATACCACAGTGCCAACCAGTAAGTCAGAAGTATTCTCGACCGCCGCTGACAATCAGCCGCAAGTGGAGATCCACGTCTTGCAGGGCGAGCGTGAATTCGCCAATGACAATAAGAGCTTGGGTCGCTTTGTGCTTGATGGTATCGCACCAGCACCACGTGGTGTGCCACAGATTGAAGTGACGTTCAATATTGACGCGAATGGCATCCTCAACGTCACCGCCAAAGATAAAGGCACCGGCAAGGAGCAATCGATTACCATCCAAAACTCTGGCAACATGAGTAAGGAAGATATCGAAAAGGCGCAAAAAGAAGCCGAGCTGCACGCTGACGAGGACAAGAAAAAGCGTGAGACTGTTGACGCTAAAAACCAGCTAGAAAACGCCATTTATCAGGCAAAGAAAATGCCAGATGAGTTCAAGGATAAAATTTCTGACGACGACAAGAAGGCGATTGACGAAGCGGTCAAGGAAGCAGAAAAGCACAAAGACGCTGACGACAAGGACGAACTAGAAGCGGCAGCCAAAGCACTACAGGACGCTATCATGCCAATTGGCGCCAAAATGTACCAGCAAGCCGCTGAGGACAACAAGGCTGGCGAGTCGAAGGACGACAAAAAGTCTGACAAAGACGAGCCAGTCGAAGGCGAGGTGGTTGACGAGAAATAACAGAGTCTGATGTAGGCTAATATAATACCCCAAGTCTCCGGGGTATTATATTTTTCGCTGGACGATACAGTTGAGTGGTGGAATTTTGGTAGTCGGCGGCGTACGATCAACTACGACAAGATCTCGGACAAGGTGAGCGGTAAAAAGTTGATTAATCGCATAGATCATTGCATCTGTATAGCGCTTCTCATCTGGCGGCGGTTGGTAGTTAGGATGGCTAAAACCAGGCGTTGCCCAACAGGCGCTAACCTGCACATGACGAGTATCTTCACGCAGAAGAGATGGTGCTACGACCATGTCGGCGCAGATTTGATTGAGTTGAATATGGCTGCTGGAGTGTCTGAGTGGTTAGGGCGGGCCGAAAATTACCCTCTTCACTGAGCGTAAGAAGCCATTTTCGCGACTTTGTTTCACATTGGCCATTGGTGATCTTCACGAGAGTGTTATACGGCAATTCCGTATCACCACAAAAACTGGGTGTGCCGACCATGAAGTCGGCATTGGGTAGATCGTGTGAAATCTCACATAGCTGCAAAATCCTCTCGCCAATTTCTTGTCGAAATCTTGCCACTTTCTCAAATGGTATATCAGTAATGGTTATCAATTCTGGACTAATGACTTGTCCTGAAACTTTGCTTGGCAAATTTTCGATATGATCTAGATAATCTTCCCATGTCTGGGCTGATACACCCGTCACTGGCTCGTCGTCTGAGTTGGTGAAATTAAACAACCCATTCTGACGATACCAGGTGACTTCAAGATCGGGACGAGGCATTGTGCGGAAGATCATAGTAACTTAAATATAACAATAATATATAGTATGTCAAATCACAACTATACTAAATACAGACTGGGCTAAAGAAAGGTCAGCGTAGAAGGGCCCTATGTCGCTTGAATATCGTCACCATGCTCCAATAATCACTATACGAGCCAACCACTAAATCCATAGCCTTGATTACCAAGCTCACGCATGTAGTATGAGCATTGTTGCTCCAGCTGCTCGGCGTTTCGTTTACCGTCGGTATCAATAGCTTCAATTTCGACAAAATTCCCGAGGCCCTGAACAGTGTCGATATGAAACTTGACATTGTCGATGAAGTAAATCTCGCGCTGCTTATCGACAACCACACGTACACCGAGTGCCGCCGTTAGCACCTCACCAATAGTTGAGTCTGGCGCCACGGGTGATAAGTTGATAGTCGATTGTTTTGGCCCGTCGGTGTCCGCCCGCTGATAAAAGATAAGGTTATTTTCGATCGGCCCCTGGCGCAATTTCAGGCGCCCCTCGGGTACATGAAAATACGTGTCAATTTGATGGTCAGTCCCCTTAAAGTCTGCGCCATGCTCACGTAGATAGTGGCGCACTGCCTCTTGATCGGTACACCGAGCCTTAATTTCTGAATTGATAATTGCTGTCTGTTTCATAACACCTCCTCTGTGCTCAGTATAGTACGGTCAAGGCTAGCACTCTTGCATGTCGAGTGCTAAAAGCGTATAATGAATACATATGAGTAAGCGCGATTATTATGAAGTGTTAGGTGTGTCGAAAACCGCCTCTGAGGATGAGATCAAGAAGGCTTTTCGTAAGGCAGCGGTCAAGTACCACCCCGACAAAGAAGGCGGCGATGAAGCCAAATTCAAGGAGGTCAATGAGGCGTATGAAGTCCTAAGAGACAAACAAAAGCGCCAGCGCTACGATCAGTTTGGTCATGCTGGCGTTGGCGGCGCGGCAGGCGGTGGCTTTGGTGGTAATCCGTTCGAAGGCTTTGGCGGGTTTGGCGGCCAAGATATCCACTTTGATTTTGGTGGCGGCGGTTTTGGCGACATTTTCAGTCAATTTTTCGGTGGCGGCGCGACTAGTTCACAGGGTGGTGCGCGGCGTGGTCGTGATGTTGAAACTAATGTGACTCTGAGTTTTGAAGAGGCGGTGTTTGGCGCAGAAAAGAATCTCAATGTGACCTTGGACACCGAGTGCGAACATTGTCATGGCGATGGCGTCGAGCCAGGCCATAGTCTAAAAACCTGCGATGACTGCAAGGGTTCTGGTCAGCAGACTCGCGTCATGAACTCGATTTTTGGACAAATTCAGCAGGCGGTCACCTGTCCAACCTGTCATGGCCGCGGCAAGGTCCCAGAGCAAAACTGTTCAGTCTGTGGCGGCAAGGGTACAACTCGCCAGCGCCAGGAGATTACGGTCAAGATCCCAGCCGGCATTGATGATGGCGCGACGATCCGCCTGCGTGATCGCGGTGAAGCAGTTCAGGGCGGCCCGCGCGGCGATCTATACGTTCACATTCGTGTCAAGGCGCATAAGAAGTTCACTCGTGAAGGCGACATTATCCTGTCGGAAGAGCATATCTCGATGGTTGAGGCAGCGCTGGGAACGGAAATTGATGTCGAAACTGTGGACGGCACGGTGCGAATGAAAATCCCAGCCGGCACCCAGTCGGGGACTGATTTTAAGTTATCAGGCCACGGCGTGCCACACTTACGCGATGACTCGCGCGGCCCGCACATTGTTGGCGTCATCGTTGATACGCCAACCAAACTGAGCAAGAAGCAGCGTGAACTACTGGAACAGTTTGATGGTGCGAGGAGGCGCGGACTGTTTTCGTAATGCGTACTTGCTTTTTTACATAAATATGCTATCATGAAAAAATGAGTATAGCGTCTGAAATAGCACCGCGCCAACCGCGAACGATTGAAGAGATTATTAATCCTCACAATCTTCCTGAAGCCGGGTTTCAGTCGTATACAGAACTTGTTAATAATGCGCTCGATCAGCGAGAGGACTTTATCGCTGGGAAGTTTCGTAATCCTCGCTTTGAACACCGGCGTCTTCGCGATATGTCGGCACTAGATAAGGGTGTTATAGCACTTGGTCGAGCTCGTGAAGAGGCGACTGATCGTGAGCCTGACTCAGTATTCCGTGAGGCGATTGGTTCGTCGCTTGCGTTTCGCATGGCGGAAATGGAATATGTGAAGTTGCTCGGTCAGCTAGAGTTTTTACATCATGAAGGGGGAAATCAAGAAGAGTTGAGTGAGGTGCAGGAGCAAGCTCGACAGCTTGGTCATGAATTATACGGTCAGCCGCAGCCAGAGATTCGTGATGCGGCGCTTAATGAGCTGTGGAATATACTAGATAGCAAAACCTATCACCCGACCGCACAGGTTTTGTACGATGAGTTAGCGAATGGCTTTACCTGGCAGGGTCAAGAGATGTCGGCGATGCTCCGTGCTGAAGATGATGAAGCACGACTTCCTCGCTTTGAGGATAATCAGGCATTGGAGTGGGCTGGTGAGCAGATTATTGAGCACAATGCTGATATTCAGGCGCTGGTGCAGGAGTTATGGGGCCAGAAAGTCAAAGAATGTGGTGAAGAATATGTATGCGGTCCAGCTGATATCGTCGAAGCGTTTCAAGCAGTGATCAATCTGCGCGACCCTGATCATACCAGCGGCGTAACGGTGAAGCTAGTAGAAAATAAGACTGCGCTATCTTGGGAATCTCCAGAGATGGCAGTGGTGGTTGGTGGGAAGCGAGCGCCGATCAAGACAAGTGATGAGCTGTTTCGTAAGGTACTACACGAATTTGGAGTACATGGGCAGCGTTCAATCAATGGACTGAAGACAAAGCTACCGGTCCTCGGGATGGGTTTGTTCACTGATACTCCACGACCAGATTACCTGACCTTTGAAGAGGGGCTGGCGACGACGGTTGAGGAAATGATTGGTGATACTGTGCCGAAATGGACAGCTGCAAAACTTGGCCACTACATTAATATCTCGCTGGCGGAGCAGGGTGCAGATTTTCGCACGGTGTTCGAGACAGCGTGGCGATATCGTCTACTTGGGAAGTTAAAGGATAATCAAGAGGTGACGCAGGAGATGATAGATAAAGAGCAGCGAATGGCATATGGGTCCTGTGTAAGGATCTTCCGTGGCACGCAGCCTGATATGGCGGACCGCCAGCCTGGGGTAGCGCTGCTAACCTTTAATAAAGACCTCGCTTATCTTGAGGGGCGTGTTCTGGCAATGCGACATTTGGAGAGTCTATACGCTAATCAGGACGTTGATGGAGCTACTCGTCTCTTTGCTGGTAAATATGATCCGACTAACCCCGAGCAGCAAGAGTTGATGATGAGGGCGCTTGCGGCGTAGGTACAAGAAGAGTATTCTCATATAAGATAATAGAGGTACTATCACTGTATGACAAATCAACTACAAGGGACATCACTTGCAATCTATAATGAACTAAAGAAGCGCAGTATCCCGGTAGCCGGCTATAAATCCGGGGGGACGTCGTGTATCGCGTTTCGTTACGCAGGCCGCATGCGATTTATAATGGGCAGCTCACCAGATATGTCTAATGGTACTAGCCGATCAATTTCTGATAACAAAGAGCTGACTGGTAAGCTTTTGGTGCAATCGGGTGAATTTGATCAATGGTTAGCGCCTTCAATGGTAGTGGGCGACGCGGCTGCTGCTGAGCAGTTTTTAAAAGAGCAGAGTGTGGTATGGTGAAGCCTATTGATGCCGCACATGGTAATGGGGTAACGACAAATACCGCCATATAGATGAATTGCAACAGGCAGTCAAGAGAGCGCAACAATACGCAAGGAAAGAGGGTGTACTGCTGCAGCGTCACATTGAGGGAAATGATTATCGGCTTATCGTGATAGATAGTGAGGTGGTTGCGGCAATTCAGCGCTGTCCCGCAGAAGTCTGGGGCGATGGGGTGCATATAACTCGTGAGCTGATTGACCTGGATAATATGACAAATCCTCGTTGCGGTCAGCTACCTCATGAAAAGTCCATGAATCTAATTGACCCAGAGGCCGTGCGGGCTTTTTGAGCGATGTTGAGTTGCGATGTATTCCATCCGATGGGACACGAGTACAAGTAACTGGTGTAGCGAATATTTCTAGTGGTGGCTATGCGCTAGAGTGCCTCAATAAAGTACCGAATGAAGTGAAGCAGATGGCTGTGCGAGTTACTGAATACTTCGGCCTGTTTATCTGCGGTGTTGACATTATGGCTCCCGATAATTTCCAAGGGGCGAAGTTAATTGAAATAAATGCATCCCCGGGCCTTATGCCGTACTATGATCCACTTGTCGGCATGCCTGCTAATGTTCCGGCTGTCTACGTCGACAAGCTTCTGGCTGCCTACAAACGAGCAGCTTCGTAGCTTGACTGATGTAGGTTTTTAGATTATAGTATATGGTGCATGACAGCACAAAAAACCATCATTGGTCGAAATGTGAAGGTGGACTTTGGTCGGCGGGCGGTTAATGTGCCAGCTAAAGTTGACACAGGTGCAGACGGCTCATCAGTGTGGGCAAGTAATATCCGCGTTGATAAAGACGGTGTCTTGAAGTTCTCGCTATTTGGTAAAGGCTCACCGTATTATAACGGCAAGGTGTTTCGGCGTACCGATTATTCGGTAGCGATGGTTAAGAGCGCCTCTGGCCATGAAATTATAAAATATCGGACACATTTTACCATTATATTGGCTGGCAAGAAGATTAAAGCGTTATTTAGCCTGTCTGATAGGGCTGTGCATAATTTTCCAGTGCTAATTGGACGACGGACATTAAGCGGTAAGTTTTTGGTTGACGTAAGTATGAATGAAGTAAGGAACCAGAAGAAATCACAGACTATAAGGCTAAATAAAGAACTAGCTAAAAATCCTCACAAGTTTTATAAAAAATACCATAAACCAAAGGATACGTAGTTATGAATATTGCGATTCTATCTAACGGTAACATCAACTACTCCACCCTTCGCCTCAAGGAAGAAGCTGAAAAGCGTGGTCATCGAGTTAAAGTTATCAAGTATAAAAATTGTTATGTGTCAATTGATGAGCGGCATCCAAAGGTTATTTATCGCGGCAGGGAAATCGGTAACTTTGACGTGTTCATCCCGCGAATTGCTAGCTATATGACGCGCTACGGGACGGCAGTGCTGCGGCAATTGGAAATGGCGAATCCGCAAGCATTTTTTATGAATCGGTCTATCGCCATCAGTCGTTCGCGCGATAAACTACGATCGGTGCAGCTGCTGGCCCGGGCTGGGGTGTCGATCCCAAAGACGGTGTTCTCGCGCAATGAAACGGATATCGATGTACTGCTGGATGAGATTGGCGGTACGCCGGCGATCATCAAGTTGGCGCGCGGCACCCACGGCAATGGCGTGGTACTGGCGGAGACAATTAAAGCCGCTAAGTCGGTTATGCAAGCGTTTTACCTCAGTGATTCTGACGGCACAAACGTGCTATTGCAGGAATTTATCAAGGAGTCGGCCGGCACCGATATTCGGGCATTTGTGGTCGGTAGTCAAGTGGTGGCTAGTATGAAGCGGCAGAGTTTGGATGATGATTTTCGCAGCAATTTGCATAAAGGCGGCGAGGGGACGGTCGTCAAGTTGACGCCCGATGAGCGAAAAATGTGCGTCAAGGCCGCCAAGGCGATGGGGCTGGTAGTGGCCGGCGTCGACTTTATGCGCTCGAACCGCGGCGCGCTGGTATTGGAGGTGAACGCCAGTCCAGGATTTGGCATCGAAAAAGTCACGGGCCGCAATGTGGCTGGTCGAATCATCGACTATATTGATCGCAACGCCAAGCGTGGTAACAAAAAAGATAAAGTCGGCGCCTGAAGCTAAACTTGCTATAATGGGAGTATGAATGCGAAGTCGGCGTCGATAGTGCAGCGGATCATCGTTTGGGTGATCGTGCTCGGCGTGTTGGCCGGGATCGGCTACGGCGTATGGGCGGTGACGCGCCAGATGAATAAAACGTACACGACGGTTGATATTGGCAAGGGTACATTTCGAGTAGAGGTCGCTGATACGGACGAGACGCGGGCGCGAGGCTTGGGTGGTCGGCAGGAGCTGGGCAAGAGCGAGGGGATGTTGTTCGTGGCCGAGAAAGATGGTGATATACCAATGTGGATGAAGGATATGCGTGTCCCGATTGATATCATTTGGCTGGATGCCAAGAAAAAGGTCGTGCATGTCAAGCGTGATGTCTGGCCCGATAATGAGCCGCACGAAGTGTATCACACGCCAGTTCCGGCGCGGTACGTGTTGGAGCTGCCGGCAGGTAGTGCCAAGGAACACAGCATCAAACCGGGCGTGACTGCGCGGTTTACGACGGAGGGGAAGCGATGAGTGTAGTGTTGTTATTTGGTGGCGTGGCCGTGGTGGTGACGGCCTTGGCTTTTGTGTTAAATCGGCGATTTGGCGTGTTGGCGTTGGCGCTGGCGGCTGGCGCATTGCTGGCGGAGTTGTGGGCGGAGTGGCTGGCCGGGGTGATCGGTGGGCTGGGCATCAGTAACGTAGCAGGGCTACCGAATGGTGTCGTGGCGACGATTATCCTCACGGTGGGGCCGCTGGTGCTATTATTAATCACTGGGCCAAAGGGACCTGGCAAGTTGCTACGGCTGATCTCGGCGGTGCTGGTCGGTGTCTTAGTAGCGGCGGTGCTGGTGCGGCCGCTGGGCAAATTTATGACCTTGAACGCGGAGGCGATGCAGACGTACAAATTGCTGAGCGACTGGTGGTACTATGCGGCGACCGTTGGACTAGTGGCGGGGCTGCTTGACATGAGCTTGCCGCTTCATACCAAGGCGCCCGCTGCCAAGAAAACAAAGCGTTGAAAACGGAGTTCCTCTGTGATAAAATGTGAAAAGTCGCGTTCTCGCTTCGTTGCGCTGCGCGTCATGTGCGGGCCCATAGCTCAGTTGGTTAGAGCACCTGCCTTTTAAGCAGGGTGTCCCGGGTTCAAGCCCCGGTGGGCCCTCCAAGTGGAGTACAATCCTAGTTCATGAACTAGGATTTTTTATTGTATCCATTTCAGGTGATTTGATGTAAGTCTGGCCGCACTTCGCGTATACTAACTATATGAAGTCTCTCGGCCTCACCCAGCGTTTGCATGTGTCGTGGCTGTTGGCGGCAGCTGGTGTCGGCATCGTCATCGGCGTTATCAGCGTAATGCGAGCGCCATACGGGCTGTTTGCTGGCTGGATGTGGTTGGTGGCGGGAATGGTATTGACTGCGGCGTCGTTCATCGGGGCGCGGCGCTGGCTGATCATAGTGGCTCTAGTCGGCGGAGTGCTCATTGGGCTGTGGCGAGGTAGTTTTGGGCAGATTGGCCTGGAGCACTATCAAACACTGATCGGTCAAACGGCGCGGCTGAGCGGGCGGGTGCTGGAAGATCCTGATGTTGATAAAAAGGGGCAGACAGTGCTGCGCCTGGGCAATATTGTAAGCAATGATCGACGGCTGCCGGGTAGTGTCTGGGTGGTGACGAGGCATAGCCAGGCCATAAAACGCAGCGATGTGGTCACCGTGCGGGGTATGCTGAGCGATGGGTTCGGGGCGTTTGCGGCGCGGATGTCCAGGGCAGCGGTTGAACGAGTGACGCGCGAGCAACCGGGCGACGTGGCGGTGGGCGTGCGTGATTGGTTTGCGGAGCGGGTGCGACGGTACGTCCCGGAGTCGGAGGCGGCGCTGGGTCTCGGGTTCTTGATGGGGTTACGGCGGGCATTGCCGCTGGAATTGATGACGGCGCTGCAGGTCGCAGGCTTGACGCACGTCATCGTGGCGAGTGGGTATAACTTAACAATTTTGGTGCGGCTGGCGCGGCGACTGTTTGTTCGGGTGTCAAAATATCTGGCAGCACTGAGCGCTGGTGTGATGATCATCGGCTTTATGGCGATGACTGGTCTCAGTCCGAGCATGTCGCGGGCCGGGTTGGTGGCGGGCCTGAGCCTGGCCGCGTGGTATTATGGCCGGACGATTCATCCGCTGGTGCTGCTACCGGTCGCTGCGGCGATGACGCTACTCATCAATCCGCAGTTTGGCTGGAATGACCTCGGCTGGCAATTGAGCTTTGCGGCGTTTAGTGGGGTGATTATCCTGGCGCCGCTGCTGCAGCGATACTTTTTTGGCACGAAGTCGCCCGGGGTGATCCGGCAGATTATCGGCGAGACGGTGTCAGCCCAGATCATGACATTACCGCTGCTCGTAGCGTCATTTGGTGTGATCAGCAACGTGGCGCTGATCGCGAATGTGCTAATCTTGCCATTGGTGCCGCTGGCGATGCTGCTGACCTTTGTGGTTGGCGTGTGCGCGGATGTGCCGCTGGTGGCTGGACTCGTTGCCGCGCCGACGACGTGGCTGCTCCAGTATATGGTCGGCGTCGCCAGGTGGCTGGCCGGGCTGGACTGGGCGCAGCTGGAAGTAAACTTGAGCTGGCTGTGGGTGGTCATGGCCTACCTCGTTATTATCGGGGCGATGTGGTGGATGCGGCGACAGACCGGGCTGCGGCTACGCGAAAGTAATGTGGTTGAGTAGCGTGGACGATTGTGATAGGCTATCCCGCTCATGCTTGAGGAAACCTGATGGATGTACTACTATGGGTTCATTCAGCTAATCCCTCGGGGTGAGTGAGCGCGGGTTCGGCCCTCGGGCGGCTGGTGAGGCAACTATATATTACTTAGTTCGGAGGAGTGAAATGGGCAAAGAAAGAGTAGGTGGAAGTAACGGTAATCAAGGCTCAATGGATTCATGGAAGGGGCTAGCAGCCGCATCAAATAATGATGGTGAGCAACAGCCTGATGGGACTGAAGTCCATGAGGATGTACAGGGTGGTGATGAGGTGCAGAGAGAACAGGAGGTGGCTGCTCCGATGACGTTTGATGATCTTTGCCGAACAGTTACTGCAATGAACGACGTATATCGGGAATACAACAACAAGAAAGGCAACACCAAGCCGGGTACTCAACGGCAACGTGAGGAAATTTTGGCTGACCAAGCAGAACGAATCGAACAAGCTCAGAGAGAGTTTGACGAGCGGCGCAGGATAATTAGAAAGGCAACATCTGCGCGGCTGCAGCAAATTGAGGAATCGACGGAGGCTGCCCGGGCGTATGCCCAGGAGCTAGACCTGGTTCAAAAAGAGAGCTCGGCGCTCATGAATGAGGCGATAGCACCCCTCGCTGCAGCCGATAAGGCTAGCGATGAGAAATTACGTCAATTTATTCATGACTTTGATGAGCAGCGGGAGCGAGGCGAGCTAACACTTGATGACGTAGAGTTATGGTATTTTGTGGTGGCTATTGCCGAAAGGAACTCTTGGCAGCGAAAAAATGTCCTGCGAACCAGTGCAGACCTTGAGAGTGAAGAGGCCGCCCCCTGGGAAGTGAAGGTAGGTGAGAAATCTCCTGTAGCATACGCAACAAATGATCGTGAAGCTTTATCAGGGAGCCGCCGGCGTGCTGCTCTACAATTGCCGCTGGGTATTTTGAGGCGGAACAAGGACGTGATTGAGGGGTATATAAGAGGGGTCTTGGAGCCGTATGCTCGTGAGGGCATTATCTCTTCTCGATATAGTGTACATGTCGATGAAGAAAGCTATTACGACGGGGTACATATCAGGGAGGTACGCATAGAATCAAATTGTGGTGGCTTCGTTCTCTCAGAAGGCACTACCAACCAGCCTGATAGTTAACCCCTCGCCCGTTTTCTGCTATACTAAAAGAAACGAATTTTCTGGAGGCATACATGTCAGGACACAGTAAATGGGCGACGACGCACCGGCAGAAAGCGATTGTTGACGCGAAGCGTGGCGCAATTTTCACCAAGTTGGGTAATCAAATTGCCATTGCGGCACGCGGCGGCACTGACCCAGCGCTCAATTCGAGCTTGGCAATGGCGATTGAGAAGGCTAAGGCCGCTAACATGCCAAGTGCTAACATTCAGCGGGCGATCGACCGCGTGGCGGATAAGAGCGCGGCGGCGCTGGAGGAAATTACCTATGAAGGCTACGGCCCGGGTGGCGTCGGCATCATCATCGAGACGGCGACTGACAACCGCAACCGCACCTTGCCAGAGGTGAAAACGGCGTTGGTGAAGAACGGCGGGCGAATTGCTGACGCTGGTAGCGTGGCGTTTCAGTTTACCCGCAAGGGTGTGATCACCGTGGCGGGTACGGGCGAGGAATTGCTGCTCCAGATTTTGGATGCTGGCGCTGAGGATGCGGTTGAGGAAGACGGCGAGATTATTGTCTATACCGAACTGAAGGATCTGGCGAGTGTTAGAAATCAGCTGGTTGAGCAGGGTTTGAAGGTGAAAGACGCCGAGCTGCGCTACATCGCCAACACACCGGTTGAGATTGCCGATTCAGAAACTGCACAGAAATTGATGAAGGTGGTTGATGCGCTGGACGACCTGGACGACGTGGTGAATGTGCATACCAATGCCGATATCACTGCGGAGTGACCTGCGTTTAGGCCATGTATTGACGGTATATCGAGCGCCTCCGACGGCGCTCTTTTTGCGTTTCGGAGGAATTTCTTTTACAATATAATCAGTCAACATAAGCCGAGCAGGGAGTTCACAATGAAGGTTTTGACCCGCCTACTACTTATGTCAACGATAATTGCGCTGGTGTTTCAGCCGGTGGTGGCGTTTGCGAGCGACTCCCCGCCAGAGGCTGCACCTCCTGCTGGTGGCTCGACATCGGTTGCGCCAACGGACACGCCTGCGCCGCGTCCAGCCAATCCAGTGCCCAGCCCGGCAGCTCCGACCAGGCCATTAGCCCCAGCAGCGGCCACGCCGGACACAGCTTCTGGCAGTACGTCTACGTCTACGTCTACACCCGCTCCGTCAACACCCACACCAGTCAAGCCAACGCCTTCTGAACCTCCTGCACCGTCAGCTACGGCTCGCACATCGGCCAAACTCTTGATCACCAAAGTCGGCCTCGATACAGCGCGCGGCACCTACGTCGAACTCTATAATCCGTCATCGCAACCTGTCAATCTGACGGGCTGGACGCTGCAGTATGTTAATCAGAAGGGACAGGTGACGACGCTCAAAATAATCTCGACCGACCTAATAGTGCCGGCGGGCGGGGTATTGGTGATCGGTGATAGCCGGCTAACCGATGAGCAGACCGACCTGCGGTTTGATAGCCAGAAAGTGCTGGCAAAAACCGGCGGCTCTGTCAAATTGGTGAGGAGTGATGGGCAGGTGTCGGATCTGGTCGGCTGGGGCGCGGCGTCAGCGCGTGAGGGTAGCCCGATTACGCTGGGTGGCAAGCTACACGCCTGGCGCTGCCAAACAAATGGCGTGGTGACTGATACGGATAATAACGCCAGCGATTTTTCGGTCGGCGAGGCGCCGCGTCTACGTGAACTGCCAGCGTGCAGTGAGCCTGACGAGCCACGTCCGCCAGTTGATCCGACACCACCGAGTAATCGTTGCAGCGGCTTGAAGTTGCATGAGATTGCGACCAATGTTGACACACCGTTTATCGAGATCATTAACGCCGGGACCAGTGACCTCGACCTCACTGGCTGCACCATTCTCGTCAAAGGTCGGGGTAAGCACAAGGACACGACACATACGTTCAAGAATATTGAGCTGGCAGCCGGGGCGCTGCATGTCGTTCGGCTGGCAGAGACAAATCTCAAACTGACAAAAACCGGTGGCGGCGAGGTGTACGCGCTGGATGCTAGTGGCAATAAGATCGACCAGACGTTATTTGCTGGTCTGGCTAAAGACTCGTCGTGGAGTTTGCTTGACGGGGAATGGAAGGTGACATTTTCACCGACGCCGGCTCGGCCCAACGAATTCAAGCAGTGGCCAGATTGCAAGGCGGGCTATGTGCGTCACGAGCTCACGGGTCGTTGCGTCAAGGAGCCGGTGGAGCCAGTGCCGACGCCGTGCCGTCCGGGGCAGTACCGTTCGCCGGAGACGGGCCGCTGTCGTAATATCGTACGCGAGCCGGAACTCGCGCCGTGTAAGCCCGGCCAATATCGTTCACCAGAAACCGGTCGGTGCCGCAACATCAGCAAGCTCAAAACCCAAACGCCGTGTCGTGAAGGGTACTATCGGAGCGAGATAACCGGTCGGTGTCGGTCGATTGCAGCCGCAGCCGCCAAAACTCTGAAGCCATGTCCCGACGGTAAGTTTCGTAATCCCGCCACCGGGCGCTGTAAGAAAATTGCCGCTGATAGTGACGTGTTGAAGGAGTGTGCCGAAGGCTTTGAGCGCAATCCAAAGACAAAGCGCTGCCGCAAGGTCGCGCTGGCTACTGCACCAAAAACTGGCTTTGCGCCGGAGCAGGTCAAGCAGGTGACGGGCGCGATGTGGGGCTGGTGGGTGCTCGGCGGCGTCAGTCTGCTGGCGGTTGGTTATGCTGGCTGGCAGTGGCGCTGGGAAATTGGCCGAGCTGCTATGCGGCTGAAACACGCCATCACGCGCGGCAAGTGATAACTCGGCGAGGAGCTCGTCGAGGTGGCCGCCCGCATTAATTATTGTCACTCGGCCGGGTGCTATAATAAACGCATGAGAATTATTGGCATTGATCCAGGGACTGGCATTTTGGGTTTTGGCGTGATTGACACGAAGCAGGGCGGCTACCGGCTGGTAACGGCCGGCGTGATCAAGACGCCCGCCCACACGCCGCTAGACGAGCGGCTGGCGGAGATTTTTGACGGCCTGACGGAGATCATCGCTGAGACCAAACCTGAGGTGATGTCGATTGAAAAGTTGTTTTTTGCCCGCAATGTTACTACTGCTATCTCTGTGGCTCATGCTCGTGGCGTGGCGATGCTGACTGGACACAAGGCGGGTCTCGCGATCAGTGAATACACGCCGCTACAGATCAAACAGACACTAACCGGTTATGGTAAAGCTGACAAAAAACAAATCCAGGAAATGGTGCGCCTTAACTTAGGTCTCAGCCAGCCCCCCAAGCCAGATGACTGCGCCGATGCACTCGCGGCAGCCATCACCCACGCAGCGATGACGCGCCGTGGCGTGGTATAATTGATATATGGTGCAATTAGGCAAGGGAAAACGAGCTCCGATAAAGAAGCAGCCGCCGCACATGGGTCGGTATGCCAATCTCGGTCAAGTCAAGGCGAAATCCGGTAAATTACCGCGTCAACACAAACACTTTTTGTGGTTTTGGCGGCTGAGCCGGCCGAAAAAAATTATGGTGTGTCTGCTGCCGATTCTACTGTTTTTGATCATCGTGCCGATTGCCAGTTATTTTTATTATGCGCACGACATCGGCGATCAAGAGCGGCTGATGAACCGCAATAATACCGGTATCGTGCTGACTGACGCCAAGGATAAGGTGATTTATAGTGTTGGTAATGCCGAGCGGCGGAACTTGGTGCAGCTCAACGATATCTCCGAGAGTATGAAAAAGGCGCTGATCGCCAGTGAGGATAAAGATTTTTATAAGCACAGCGGCTTTAATGTCTTCAGTATTTTCCGGGCGGCGATCACGCGGCACGGCGGTGGCTCAACCCTGACACAGCAGCTGGTCAAGAATAACTTGCTCAGCAATGAACATAGCTTTATGCGCAAATACCAAGAGCTATTTATGGCCATCGCCATTGAGCAAAATTACAGCAAAGAGCAGATCTTGATGATGTACCTCAACTCAGTGTACTTTGGTGAAAACGCCTTTGGTATCGAGGAGGCGGCCAAGGTGTATTTCAATAAGTCGCCGAAGGATTTGACACTGGCCGAGAGCAGTATGCTGGTTGGTGTGCTGCCGGCACCTAGCCGCTATTCACCGATCAGCGGCAACGCCGAATACGCCAAGCAGCGCCAAAGGACGGTGCTCGGTCGGATGCAGACCGAAGGCTTTATCACCGAGGAACAGAAGCAGCAGGCGGAAGCTACACAGCTAGCATATACTGGTGGTGGCGCGGCTCACACAAATTCCGCAGCGCCGCATTTTGCCGAGATGGTCATCAAACAGCTCAGCGACAAATATGGCTACGAAAAAGTCATGCGCTCGGGCTACCGCGTCAAGACCTCGCTGAATCTCGACACCCAACAGCTCCTTCAAGAGAATATCGCTAAACAAATGAAGCAGATCAATCGCCTGGGCGGTACCAACGCCAGCGGTATCGTTATTGATCCAAAAACCGGCGAGGTGCGGGCACTGGTTGGCAGTGCTGATTACAATAACGCCGAGTGGGGCAAGGTCAATATGGTGACCACGCCGCGCCAGCCTGGTTCGAGCTTCAAGCCGCTGTATTATGCGCAAGCGATGGCTGATGGCGCCATCACGCCGGCGACAGTTTTTGATGATAAATTAACTGACTTCAATGGTTATGTGCCCTACAACGCTACTCGCCGCTGGAACGGCAAGGTGACGACGCGCAAGTCGCTCAGCTGGTCGCTGAATATCCCGAGCGTTTTGATCATGCAAAAGTATGGCATCAATCGCTCCATCCAAGCTGTCAAGAAACTCGGTATCAGCACGCTGGACGAAAACAAAAATTACGGATTGTCACTGGCGCTTGGCTCGGCCGAGGTGCGCCTAAGCGAGATGACAAACGCCTACGCGGCCTTTGCCAATGGCGGTACGCAGTACGAATCGCTCAATCTCATCACTGAAGTCAAGGACAAGTTCAACAAAAACGCGTCGTGGAAAACAGCCAGTACGCGCCAAGCGATTAGCCAAGGTGGCGCCTATCTTATCTCCAGCATTCTGTCGGATAACGCCGCGCGGGCGGGGATGTTTGGTAGCAGCCTGACGGTGGGCGGTAAAACGGTCGCGGTCAAGACGGGTACCACCAATGATAACCGCGATGCCTGGACGATTGGCTACACGCCGCAATACGCTGTCGGCGTGTGGGTTGGTAATAACAACAATAAGGTCATGAACAGCGGTGGATCGGATGTGGCAGCACCAATTTGGCGGGCGACGATGACCAAGCTGCTGGCAGGCGCAAAAACTGGCTTCGACGTGCCAAGCAGTGTTGTTCAGCGAAGTGTGTGCAGTAGTAATGGTGGCCTGGCTGATGATTCCAGCCCCGGTGCTTACAAAGAATATTTTCTCTCGAGCGCCATTCCGACCGAGAAATGTGATCAGACCAAGCCAAAGATCGAGGTCTGTAACCTCGCGATCAAGCAAATGGAGTCAATTTTTGAAGATCAATTTGACGCCGCTAAATATTCCAAGAACGCTGCTGATTGTCGGCAAACGCCCACCACTAAGCAGATCACCGTCTGTGACCTAGCTACCAGGCGGCTCATCACCATCAGCGAAGACAAATTTGATGCGACGAAACATTCGCGAAAGACTGCGTCGTGTGGTAGTACCGGCGATGACGACCAGAACCCGGGCGGCGGTAATGGCAGTGGTGGTGGCAGCGGTGGCGGTTCGGGTGGTGGCAGTGGCGGCACTTCGCCCGGCCCGACCAATCCTCCGGGCGGCGGAGACAGACGACCGTGATCGCCCATCTCTCAGGTACAATCGCTGAAAAATTTGGTGCCGGCAGCATCGTGATTGACGTTCACGGCGTCGGTTATGAAGTGAGCGTGTCGGCTGGTGATTTCGAGGCGGTGGCGCTCAGTCAAGACGCTAAGTTTTACACCTATCATCATGTGCGTGAGCAGACGGAAGAGCTATTCGGTTTTTCTAGTTTGGCTGCAAAAAAGCTGTTTGAAATGCTGATTACTGTTCAGGGCGTCGGGCCAAAGGCGGCGCTAGCCATCCTCAGCCTGGGCGATGCGGAGCACGTCCGTAACGCCATCGCTAACGCTGATCATGCGTTTGTGCAACAAGCTGCTGGCGTCGGTAAAAAAACCGCCGAACGCGTGGTGGTTGATTTGAGTGATAAAGTTGGCTTGCCAACGCAATATGGTCGAGCAGCCGCGCCAGTCCAGACTGAATTGAATACTTCCGACGAAGCGTTAGAGGCACTGATGGCGCTGGGCTATACCTTGGCTGACGCCACTAAGGCGCTGGAAAATATCGATGTCAATCTGCCGACGGCCCAGCGGGTAACTGAGGCACTGAAGAAATGATTTTATCACTTAAACGCTGTCATACGCAGCACAGCCTGCTTATTGACAAGCCGTGCGGTAACGCTGATGCCTAGCATACTATCATTGTAGATATATTGCGGTTTTTCACCAAATAATCCATCTGGTACTGTTGGCGAGTACGCCAACTCTTCAAATTTCGGTGCGTCTATCTCGATGAGGTTATTGTCCTGATCAACTGCAACTACATACGTTGTGAAGCCCGGGCTACCATTGATGGCCGAATAATATAAGTGATCAACACCAATGATAATACGGGTGACTGACTCGCAGCCACGAATGTGGCGGATTGGATGATCTTCTGGCACAGGAACGCGGATACCTTGAATATTGCGCACCTCAGGAGACACTACGAGGTTAACGGGAGTCTCTCGCAATGTTGCTGGGTCAACGTCACGGATCGGGAATTTTTCACTGTCGAGCCTGTTTCTTTCGGGCCCATTATAGACGTGAGTACAACTTTCATGCGTAAGACACCAGCTGTTAATTTCGTAATGATAGCCCATGACACTTGTTTTCCCGGATGCTGGATCGATGCTGCCATTTGCTTGCATGGGGAATTGACCGTAACCATTTCGCAAATCATTGGTGATATCGTAATCTTCTGGTTTGATATTATGCCATTCCTCATTTTTTAGGTCTGGGTGCTCAATTCTCAACCTTCTTACGTGTGGCAGTCCAAACAAATGTCCGGCTTCGTGCATGATAACGCCAGAGTTGATGATACTCATATTGTCTGATCTTGTGACGATGTCTCGTGTGTGATATTGGGCGTAGGCGCTGAACCGATTGTTGTTGCATAAATGAGGTGGCAGGATAAAATAGCGAATCGCTGTACCGCCGAGGGAGGGGATTTTATCGGCTACTTCTCGTATCTTTTCGACAGAGGGGCAGGGCTTTTTTGTTTCTGGATCAATTGGCTGTTCATCCATTGGCATGGTCACTGCTTCATAAACGGTGCTCTTGGAAACGTCCATGGTGGTAGCTAGGATGTTTTCAGCTCTATCAAGTTCTGCTCTTGCGCGTTTGTTTACTTCGGCAACATGTTGTTCTGTTGTTAAGGCGTCGGTGATGATAACAGGTTGAATATCAGGTAGGCTAAATGGCCCTTGTGCCTCTAGTGGCTCAGCCGGCTGAACGGTTTCGGTTATTATTGCAGTTGCAGTTGCAGGTTGAGGTTTAGGGCTACGATGAGCTATATGGTTATAACCCACAAAGCCCGTCACTCCTCCTATTATCCCGCCTAGTATTACACATGGAACTCTTACTCGTAATGGCAGTTCTTTCGGTTTATCACTAGTCGACACGCTGCTCTTTTCGCTCATGGTGATACCAATTCTACAATATAATTTATAATTATGCAATAATATGGTACTGAATGTAAACAGGTATTCCTTGTCGAGTGGTATAATCCATACCAGGAGGTATCATGAATACATGCACGACACAGAAGGAATGTGAAATCTGTCCGTTGCTCGTTGGCCAGACAACAGCCGACAACAATGTCATACTATAAACCGAACGTTGGGTGGCGGTGCTTGACAAGAATCAGTGCTATTTGGGTAAGTCATTTATCACCCTGCGTCAGCACAAGGAAACATTGTCGGATCTGGACGAGGTGGATTGGGCGGAGCTGTATCAGGTGATTCGTCAACTTGAGCAGGCAGTTAAAGAAGCGTTTGGCGCTGATGTCTGTAACTGGGAATGCCTGATGAATAATGCGGTTAAGGCTGGTCAGCCAACACATGTGCACTGGCATTTGTATCCGCGCTATCTCGGCGGTGCCACCTTTGCTGGCGAGGAATTTCCTGATCCAAAATGGCCACGGCACCTAGAGGATGCGGTACATATGGTGGGTGATGAGATCTTTCGTGAAATTATGCAGGCATTGCGTAGCCGGCTTGCAGGAGATTAGTTCGCTCCGCTGTGGATGATATAATGAATGTATGGCAATTGAGAGAATAGTCGATACCAGTTCGCATAGTGATGACGCCGAGGAGCAGCGGATTGAAGTCAGCCTGCGTCCGCAGAGTTTTAGTGAGTATGTCGGCCAGGAACGATTGAAGCGCAATTTACGCTTGGCAATTGACGCGGCCAAGAAGCGCGGTGAGCCACTGGATCATGTGCTGCTCTACGGCCCACCAGGGCTGGGCAAGACCACCATGGCGACAGTGATCGCTAATGAGATGGGGACGAACTTGCGTATCACCAGTGGCCCGGCGATTGAAAAGGCGGGTGATCTGGCATCGATTTTGACGAATTTGGCGGACGGCGATATTTTGTTCATCGATGAGATTCATCGGCTCGGTCGGGCGGTGGAGGAGATTTTATACTCGGCCATGGAAGATTTCAAACTGGACATCGTCATCGGCAAAGGCCCGGCTGCCCGGTCGATTCGGCTGGACTTGCCGCGGTTTACGGTCATCGGCGCGACGACGCGGACGGGTAGCTTGGCAGCGCCGCTGCGCGACCGCTTTGGGCATATTTATCGATTGGAGTTTTATGAGCCAGAGGACATCGCTAAAATCGTAACGCGGAGTGCGGCCATCTTGGAGTCGTCGATTCGGCATGAAGCAGCGAATTTACTATCGACGCGGGCTCGCTTGACGCCGCGCATCGCTAACCGCCTACTCAAGCGCGTGCGTGACTACGCCGACGTGAACGGTGATGGCATAATTGATGTGAAAACCACAACGAGTGCTTTGGAGATGCTGGAAGTGGATGAGCTGGGCTTGGATCCGGCTGACCGTAATTTACTACAATCAATTCTGGAAAATTACGGCGACAATCCGGTGGGACTAACGACCATTGCTGCCCTGACTGGCGATGAAGCGACGACGATAGAGGATTTCTATGAGCCGTATTTACTGCAAATTGGCTTCATCGAGCGCACGCCGCGCGGCCGTCGGGTGACGCCAAAGGCGAAAAAACACATCAATATGCTATAATAACAGATATGAAAAAGAGAGTTTTGGCGATACATACCCCTGATGACGTTGGAAAAAATATTACGGTGGCTGGCTGGGTGCACTCGCGGCGCGATCATGGCGGGCTGATTTTTATTGATTTGCGCGATCATACTGGCTTGGTGCAGCTGGTGATTAATCCTGATAGGGCGGAGGCCTTTCGTTTGGCGGAAAGCCTGCGCGACGAGTTTGTGATTCGTGCCAGCGGCGTGGTGACGGAGCGCGGCGAAGGCCTGAAAAATCCAAATATTGCCAGCGGTAATGTGGAAATTGTGGTGGAAAATTTGGAAATTCTCAATCACGCTGAAACCTTGCCAATCCAGCCGTTTGCCGAAGAAAATCAGGCAGGTGAGGACTTGCGTTTTAAATATCGTTACCTCGATCTGCGTCGTCCAAAGATGCAACAGATGCTGAAAAAACGCGCTGAAATGTACCGCCGGATGCATCAATATATGGACGACCGCGACTTCATCGAAATTCAGACGCCAATTTTGGCAAATTCTAGTCCCGAGGGCGCGCGTGATTTTCTGATCCCGAGTCGTTTGCAGGAAAATAAGTTTTACGCGCTGCCGCAAGCACCGCAGCAGTTCAAGCAGCTGCTGATGGTTGGCGGTGTGCCGCGGTATTATCAGCTGGCGGCGTGTTTTCGTGATGAAGATCCGCGAGCCGATCGACTGTACGGGGAGTTTTACCAGCTGGATTTGGAGATGAGCTTCGTTGAAGACGGCGAGGAAGTCCGCCAGGAAGTTGAGCCGTTGATGCGCCAGCTAGCGACTGAGTTTGCGGGCAAGGAATTGCTGGATTTGAGTGACCTGCCTGTTGGTGATGGCAGTTCAATTCCGCGCATTTCCTACCGCGACGCCATGGAGACGTACGGCTCGGACAAACCAGACCTACGTTTTGGCATGGAGCTGGTTGAGCTGACCGATGTGTTTACTAACACCGAATTTGGCGTGTTCAAAAATGCTGAATGCATCAAGGCAATTTGTGTGAAACATGGCGCTAGTCTCAGCCGTAAGCAAATTGATCAGTTCACTGACATTGCTAAAAGTGAAGGGGGCGGTTTGGCTCCCGTCAAGATATTGGACAGGTTGGTTAGAACGATTGACGGAGAGATTGTAGAAGAAACAGAAATTAGCGAAGAAAAGTTCCTTCAATCTGAAAATATAGACAGAATATTCTTTTCTCCGATAGCGAAATATTTATCTAAAAATGAGAAGGTAGACAGCATTAAAAGAACTAATGTGAAGCCTGGTGATGCGATTTTCTTCTGTGCCGACACACGCCCAGTCGTCAACGCCGTGCTTGGTCGCTTGCGAAACGAATTTGCTACTCATTTCAACCTGAAAGACCCGAGCGTGGTGGCCTTTGCCTGGATTATCGATTTTCCGTTCTACGAATGGGACGACCACGGCAAGAAGCTTGATTTTGGACACAATCCATTTGGTATGCCAAAGGGCGGTATAGAGGCACTGGAGTCGGCGACGACCGATGCCGAAAAACTGGCCATCGTGGCTGATCAATTCGACATGGTGATGAACGGCTACGAAATCTGCTCCGGCGGTGTGCGTAACCACAACCCAGCGGTGCTATATAAAGTATTCGATCTACTTGGCTTTAGCGAAAGCTACGTCGAGGAAAAGTTCGGTGCCATGCTGGGCGCCTTCAAATACGGTGCACCTCCACACGCTGGCTGTGCCTTTGGCATCGACCGCATCCTCATGGAACTTATTGACGAAACTAATGTTCGCGAGACTTTAGCCTTTCCAAAGAACGGCTCGGGTGTCGATGTGATGATGGACTCGCCGTCAATGGTTGATTCAGCACAATTGCGAGAATTAGGGCTGTAGAATCTACTCAAAAGTAGCTAGCAGAGTGCTCAATTACGGCAATGTAGCTGGGGGCGTAGCTGTGTTATCTTACTTTTTAATATCGCTTCTATTGCATCAAGTTCAGACTTTTTCTTTCGTACCATCGCAATCTTTTTGCGCAATATATCGATAGCTGTATCCGGTGTAATCTGTCCGTCGTTCCATTCCTTGATGTATTGCTTAATCTCCATCAGTGTAAATCCCGCCGACTTAGCGAGGCGTATTTCCGTGAGGTATTCGAGCGCACTCTCGTCGTAGTCTGAATAACTGCGGCTTCCAGCGGGACGTTGTGTTACCGGTAAAATACCGATTTTTGTATAGTAACGAATGGTGTCGATAGAAACACCAGATTTCTCGGAAAGTTGATGAATTAGCATGGTAAAACCTCCCTCGTTATGGCCTATTGACTATGGAGTATACTCCATAGATTATACTACTATTTATGAGTAGAAAAAAGTATAATTCAAATCATAAAGTAGTGTTAATTACTGGAGCGTCCAGCGGTATCGGAAGAGCGACCGCTGAGCTGCTTTTGCAGAAAGGTTACATAGTGTACGGACTTGCTCGAAACAGTGAGGCGCTTCAAAAAATTAAAGGCCTTCGGCTAATACCGGGTGATATGAAAGATGAAAAATCACTTGAGTCTGCGGTAAAAAAGATTTGTGATGAGCAGGGAAGAATAGATGTACTTATTAATAATGCCGGCTATGGATTACTGGGGGCGGTAGAGGATATTCCAATTGAACAGGCCCGCAGGCAGTTTGAGGTGAATGTATTCGGGCTGGCTAGACTGACGCAGCTTGTGCTGCCTAGTATGAGAGAGGCGGGCTCGGGCTTGATTATTAATATGTCATCGGTTGGAGGCAGAGTGTATTTTCCGCTCGGTGCCTGGTATCATGCTTCAAAGCACGCTATCGAGGGGTTTTCCGACAGCTTGCGGCTAGAGCTGCAGGAATACAACATCAAGCTTGTGATAATTGAGCCTGGCTTGATCGCTACAAATTTCTACAAATTAGCTGAAGAGCCACTTACTCGTTATTCGTCAAACGGCGCCTATAGCGGTATGGCAAAGGCAATATCGCACAACCTATCTCAGTCATACAGGACTATGTCACCGCCTAGCGTGGTCGCGCACAAAGTGGCGACAATTATCGAGAGTAAGCACCCACGACGTCGGTATCTTGTTGGTAAATTAGCGAGAGTTCTCTTCTACACACGGTACCTCTTGGGCGACGGCGTCTTTGAACAAATAGCTAAAAAACAGACGAGGTAAGTGAAGTTACTTGCTCGCTGGGGTCTAGGTTTGATGTAGCGATATTGATGTACGTAGCATCTAAACGACGATGGTTTTAGCTTATTGGGCAGGATAGTAATGCTGGCAAGATAGGGGCCTACAGGAAGGCTATAACCGAACACCCAGCCATGCCGCCAATATATCGCCGGCAAAGTACGCCAGTCCAGCGGCGACTGCGCCGAGGAGCAGAGTGATGATTGCTTCTCGCCATGGTGACTGCTTGCCAACTTTACCCTTGGTGAAGCCAATTGCTAGGAAGGTGACCGCCGTCAGTGCGGAGCTGACGTAAAACAGAGTAGTGCCTGGTACTTTTGAGCTTGCAATGACGTCGACTAGGTAGGGCAATACCGGTACGCTACCGACTACGACGAAGGCTAAAAAGGTGACTGCACCAATGATTTTGGGAGAGGCTCGCTTTTGGGTGTCGCGGGCCGACTCTTCATGTTCGGCACTGGCTGCGAGGTAAGCGCTGGAGCCCATTGAAAATCCATCAGCAATGAGGTTTGCAACGCCCAAAATGAGGATAACCGCGCTGGAAATACCGGCTCCGGCTGAAGCCGCCACTACGGCAAAGGTCGTGACTGTGCCGTCAACTGCACCATACACAAATTCTGAAATGTATCGTCTAAAAAATATTTTCATAGCCATACCAGTGTACCATACATGGTGCGATAAACAGAATAATTATTCAATATTGCGTACCTGGACATCCTGCCAGTCGCTGTTATGGCGTAGTTCTGCATTGGCGCCAGCAAAGACTATCTTCGCCTTGGTGTCATCTGTCAGCGTCCACAAGAACCAGGCAGTCATATATGCATCACCGTATTCTAGCACATCTTTATGACCAACTGATTTACGCCGTGCGATAACCCCCGGCTTATTTCCTTGCAATGCGTCAAAATTTTGTTTCAGATCATCAAGTGGACTGATGGCGATACTGTCGCTGGCACCGGTTCCTGCTATCATGAACACCGCTGTGTTAAGGCGTGAGACGTCGTATGTCCATCGATTGTTATTAGCAGTGCTGCGACTCACACCGCTAGCGGTGTAGAGCGAAGAATACTTATTGCTATTACTATACTTAGTAGCGGCATTGATCGCTCCTGCGCCACCTTGCGAATGTCCAGCGATCCCAATTTTATTAGTGTTGATTAGCCCGCGCACTGGACTCTCGTGGGTTGTATTGTACTGCAGAGCAGCATCAAGCATAGCTGCGGTCGATGCACCAGTACCAGCCCAGCCATCCTCATTGCCGATTACAACGAAGCCCCAGCTGGCGAGGTGCTCAAGAATTGGTGTGTAGGTGCTAGCTGGTGTTGCCGTGCCATTTACCACTACAATCAGTGGAAAAGTCTGGTTAGCATTCTGGCGCTCAGGGTAATAGAGACGATAGGCCTTAGAACCATCGGTATTATTTTGAATGTAGTGTGCTACTTTGTAGGGTCCGGTCTTGGTGTAATGTTGTTCGAGGTTGCCACTAGGGCTAAGCTTATCAGCGTAGCCAGTCGCTACACCATCATCTCCGGTAATACTTTGATTGAGATATTGCATGACTAACAGTAGAATCCCAAGGCAGATAATAAGAATGATAGTGATAATTCCGAAAACCTTGAATATTTTTCTCACAATTGCCCTTTCGCTAGGTAAATTATTATAAACAAGGCTTATTATACATCAAGTGTATAGTCACAGCAAACTAGCTGTACACTTGGTGTATGTAAGGATAGCAATTCAATCAGGCTGTCGTTCGGACCGATTATGCAATGATAACTAGTTCGAAATTAGGTATACTGGGGAGAATGAATGATAAAGACTCTCGCTTTCAGGCGCTGATCCACCAAAAAGGCCGCGAACTGTACCGGCCGATGCCGTGGCGTGATCAGCCGACCTTGTACTATGTGCTGGTGAGTGAGCTAATGCTGCAGCAAACCCAGGTCGCTCGCGTCTTGACGAAGTTCGGAGAGTTTACTGCGAAATTTCCAGATATTGAGTCACTGGCAGCGGCCGAGCTGACCGAGGTGCTCCGCGCGTGGCAGGGGCTGGGCTATAACCGCCGCGCTCAGTATCTTCACCGGGTGTCACAAGCCATTGTCGCTGGTGCCCCGGTGGCCACGCTAGATGACCTCGTTGAGTTACCAGGCATCGGCATCAATACCGCTGGCGCCATCATGAACTATGCTTATCAAGTGCCAACACCGTTCATTGAGACCAATATTCGTACCGTCTATCTCAATCATTTCTTTGCGAACCAGACGGCGGTAGCGGATCGTGACATCTTGCCTATTGTCGAGCGGACGATGGACCAGGCAAATCCGCGCCAGTGGTTCTGGGCACTGATGGACTATGGTAGTGAGCTCAAATCTCAGGGCAAGGGTAAATTATCCGCCAGTCGTCATTACACCAAGCAATCACAATTCACCGGCAGTCTCCGTCAGATGCGTGGCGAGATTTTGCGTCGGTATGTTGGCGAGCAGCCACTCGCTGAAATCACCACTGAATTACAGGACGATCCACGATTTGCGGCGGCACTGGATGGTCTGCAACGGGACGGTCTCATTGCTGCAAAGTGGCAGAATAGAGCGCTAAGCTATTGACATTTCAAACTGCCTATGCTATCATAGCCACAGTCAATACGACAAACATAAACAGTAACAAAGGAAGGGTATGGAAGACATGCAAACAGTTATTATACTGATGACCGTAGTGATCATTATTCACTCGGTGACGATTATTGTCTTGTTCGGTGTAATAATTTCACTGCTGACGAAGCTCAAGCGCCTCGTCAACCAGGCTGAAGCGGCGGTGTCTAACATCGCGCAAGCAACTGAGTGGCTGTCTCCAGTAAAGTTATTTACTGAAGTCGTGCAACTCTTTCGCAAAAAATAATTATCTGTTCCATATATCAATTTAATAAAAACAAACAAGGAGATATATATGAAAAAAGTATTAACAGTTCTCGGCGCGGCAGCGGCTGGTTTCGCGGCTGGTATTTTGACCGCACCAAAAAGCGGCAAAGAAACTCGCGCTGACATCAAGAAAAAAGCTGGTGAGCTAAAAACTGCCACTGTCAAAACTGCCAAAAAAGCCCAGGCTGCCGCCAAGGATGGTGCTGAGGCAGTCAAGGTCGGCGCTCAAAAAGTTGGCGATGTCGTTACTGGAACCGCTCGTACGGTCAAGGCCGACACCGAGAAACATTTCAAGAAGTCGTAGCAGCAGTTTGACCTAAACGCAAAAACGCGAGATAATAAGAAAGATGAAACATCTTCGTAGTCTCGCGTTTTTTGTGTGCAGTATTGGCTTGGCTGGCGCAACGGTGTGGTCAAGCCTTGCCGTGGCACAGACTGCACCAAGTTCGCCGCCACTCCATCTGATCCGCAGCCAGTGTCAGTCTATTCGTTCGACATTACAGCGGATTCAGCATAACGACGCCTTGCTGCGGGTTAACGCCGGCCAAGCATACAACACAATCTCGACTAATCTCATCGCCAAACTAAATAGCCGTTTGGCATTGGCGCAGGTTGACAGCTCGCGAATGGTGATGATCGCTCGCGACTACGAGGAGGCGCGCAAGGCGTTTGCCCAGCAGTACAATGAGTATGAGTCCAATTTGACGGCGCTGGTCAAGACAGATTGTGGTGACAAGCCGGGCGAGTTTTATGCACAGCTGATCAAGACGCGCGACGCACGTCGACAGGTTAGTGAATCGGTGACGACGATGAGCAAACTGGCGGCGGATTACCGCGTGGCGGTGGAGCAGCTCAAGGTGAAGCTTTCGGGCGGAGGTGGTCGTGGATAAGCTCAAGCAACTTAGTTGCCGGTTGACCAAGCTGGCTATGCAACACAAATTACTGACGATGGTAATTAGCGTAATTGTGGTGTCGATTGTGCTCGTTGGTATCTCGATGCACTTATACTATTCGTCAGATGCCTTCCGAGTGGATTTAAGCCGACCGGATTATGTGCCGTATCGGGCGCAGATTGATAACTCCAACGATCATAATCGGGATATGTTTGAAGCACAGGGCGAAGTTACGGGCAAGGTATTGAATGATTTCCTGCAAAAATACAAGCAAGAAGAAAAAAAGGCCGACGGTGCGCGGGCGTTTGCTAGCAATGTGTTGAGTGATGATCAGCTGGGCGTCAATGGTAGCGGTAATGGCACGGGTGGTGCGACGACACAAGGTCAAGACAGTTCGTCAGAGTGAGTTATGATTACTTTTTATGCGTTATCGCCGTTGGGATAACAGCTAGCTCGATTTCTTGTTTTTCAAATTCTTTGAGGAGTCGGCGGCGCATCTCTGAGGTAACCGCCCATTGATCTGATGGCTGGACCTTACCAGCAACGATCAATTCGACCGAGCGGCCGGTGATATCGCCGACGGAGACAAATTTTGGCGGTTCAATGATTTTCTTGTCCCAAGATTTTTCCTTGCTCAGTTGCTGGCCGGTCTCGTTGATGATATCAGCGGCGCGGCTAATGTCGCTGCTCGGATCAAGCTGTAAGGTAAAGCGCGACATGCTATACCCCATCGTTTTGTTGATGACATGCTGGATGGTGCCATTTGGTAAGTAGTGTACATTACCATCAGCATCGCGGAGTACCGTTGACCGGGTGCCGACACGCTCAACAGTACCGCTCGCTCCCATGACGTCAACCACGTCGCCGACGCGATATTGATTTTCAGCGATGATAAAAATACCAGCCAGAAAATCTTTGACAAGTGACTGCGCACCGAATCCGAGCGCCACACCGATGATGCCGGCGCTGGCAAATAGTGGCGACAAGTCAAAGTAGAATAACTTGCTGGCGACCATGGCGGCAATATAGGCAATAATGGTGATGCGCCAAAAACTACGAATCAGCTGCGTCAGCGTATTTTCGCGCTTTTCGATATCTTTGCGGTGCCACGAGCGGTGCTTGGCAGTGGAGTGGATCGCGTAACGGATTGCCCAGGTGATAAACATGCGGCCAAAATAATAAACGATAATCGCGCCGATGACGATGCTGACCGTTTCAACCATCCGCTCGCTCACCAGCCAGCCCAGTCCGTGTTCAATCATCCACTCGTCAACGCGCGACGAATTTAACAGTTGTTTGATAAGCGTATCCATCATGAGTTTAGTATAATGAAAAGTATGAGTTTTGTCGATCCAAATCAATTTGTCATTACCCGGCGACGCAAGAAGTATAAATTTGCATTATTTAATAATTCGCCACTTTGTTTTGAGTATGATGAGTGGACGCCGCGGCCGATTGACGTACTGGAGATTGGTGCGGGAACGGGACTGTTTAGCGTCGAACTAGCGACGCGCCGTCCCGAGCAGCGGTTTTTGGCGGTTGACGTCAAGGCCGATCGATTGCAAAAAGGGGCACGCGCGGCCGAGCGGTGCGGCCTCACGAACATCTGGTTTGTGCGGGCACGAGCAGATCAGCTGGGTGAGCTGTGTGAAGCTGGATCGCTTAGCCAGTTGTGGATCACCTTTCCCGATCCGTTTCCACGCCAGCGCTCCAGCGGCAGGCGCTTAACACACCCACATTTTTTAACGCAGTACGCAAAGTTGCTTGATGAGGGCGGTGAGCTACTGCTCAAGCATGATGATCACGACTTTTTCTGTTGGAGCTTGGAGCAGCTGGTGGTGACTGGCTGGCGGCTTCGGGAGCTAACGTTTGATCTGCACGAATCGGAGCGATTTAGCGAGCAGAGCGGTGCCCGGATCATGACAACCTACGAGCAGCGGTGGGTTGGTGAGGGGAAGGTGATTGGGTTTGTTCGTGCAGTCAGACCATCGGGTTAACGAAAGCCAAAGTGAGCCCTAATCCTCCTCAGGTATTGGTTGGTTGCTGTTGAGCACGATATGCTGGCTCGGCCTCACTCAATAAATAGAGTAGATTTTCCGAGGGGTCGCAAAATTGTGGACGTTCATTGAGGTCGCGCAGAATACGCCGACCGATACAGGTGGTGAGCGGGGTCGGTATCTCGTAGACGAGGCTATTGTCAGTGATAATGTCAGGTGATTTGGCGTAGATTCCCTCAACGATGATTATTTCTGCTGGGCTAAGTGTACCCGCTATATATGGCTCCGCAGTTTGCCAATTCATGTGGCGATGATAGATATCATTGCCGTTAATGAGGTTTTGTAGGTCGATGGCCATCGTTTCGGTGTCATATACAAACGGGTCATCCCAGTGCTGCCATTCCTGACGGTTGTTGTGATAATAGAGGTAGGTTGCGCCGCGGTGGTAGTCATCGGTTGACATAGTAATTGAGTTAATGTTGAGCTCCTCCAGCTGCTCACGGAGCTTTTTGACGACGGTTGACTTACCGGAGCCACTGCGGCCAGCGATATGGATGATGCGTGGAGAATCTGCGGTAGAGGTAAGAATATCAGAAACAATAGTATCAATGTCAAGTTCCGGCTGAACCGACAGCGCCTCGCGGCCTTCGTGTTCCCGCCGGAAGTTGTAGTGTGCTTGCCACTCGCTGGTGGCCATTATTTCACCGGTTATTTCCATGAAGGTATTACTAAACTGGTTAATGAACTCTTGCAGTGACCCATCATCTTCTACTTCAGCTTGCACTAGGTCGTCGTTTTCGAAAAAATCAATGATGACACCCGGCAGCGGTTTGGCACGTAGTTTGCGGATAATCGGCGTTTCGTCATTACGGTAGTATTCATATAGCTCGGGGCTAATCTCAGTCGTCACCTCTAGTCGACGCAAGCCATCATTGCCCTGGATGCCGTTGTCTTTGAGAGTTGCTTCGTAATGCAGCTCGCCGGTATCACGAGTTAAGGTTGAGCGGAGGCGTAGGCTGAATGGTTCGTCTGGGTGTGACAGATAAAACTGCTCAATCGGCTCAGCTTCTTCGCGCAGATCGGTGAGTTTTTCCGGAAAGATAGCCATGAATTTGCGCTCAGTTTCCACGGGCAATCTCCCTTCAAATTCGGGTGTGTGGATGAGTGATTCGATTGACATAAGCGTCGCTCCTTTAGTTGTGTTGATGACACTAGTGATTGTAGTGTAGAATTACTTGTATGAATAGCAAGTATAATTTGACTCAACTATGATTGACCAATTTATCCCCGAACATCACATTCAAAAGCATATCCTCGGTGTGTTGATGCATATGAAATATGCACGGTTTCGGGATATGCGGCCGCCAAAAGTCGATACTAATCTCTATACCTACCACTTAAATATATTGAAGAAGCGAGGATTCATCATCAAGACGGATGATGGATACTGTCTCGGGCGGGAGGGGTTGTCGTACGTCGATAGAGTTAGTATTAAATCGCTCAAAATTCGTACCCAACCAAAAATTATTACTATGATTGTCGTCCAAAATGCTAATGGCGATGTGCTGCTCCAGCGGCGCACCAAACAGCCGCATATCGATACCTGGACGCTGCCGTACGGCAAGTTACACATTGATGACGAGTCGGTACTCAGCGCTGCCCGGCGGGAGGCGCGCGAGAAATTGGCGGTGGAGCAGCTGCCACTGGTGCATGCAGGTGATTGCTATATTCGTGTACTTGTGGGGAAGGAAATATTATCATCAACGTTGGCGCACGTGTTTTATGGTGAGACTGATGAAGTCGTGGCGGGTGAAGAATTCGTATGGGCCCGCCCGCATCGACTGTCCGACTATGACCTGGCACCAGCAGTTGAGCAAATCGTAGCGCGGACATTCTTCCGCGACCCGTTCTTTTTTGAGGAATTTGTGGCAGAATTAAATGAGGTAATTGAAAGGAGAAATATATGACAATTGATGAGTACGCCAAGAAAGCCATCGCGACACTGATTGGTACGCATGAGTATGGGGAGGTTGATGCGCGACTGATGGCACAAGTGCTTGGACTGGTTGGCGAATCGGGCGAAGTGGCTGAAAAGTTCAAAAAGCTGGTTCGCGACAAGCAGGGAATACTGACAGACGATGACCGCACAGAAATTCTCAAAGAATTAGGCGATGTGCTGTGGTATGTTAATGCAGTGGCGCACCTGCTCGGTTCTAGCCTCGAGGAAGTTGCTCGGATGAACAACCAAAAACTGGCCAGTCGCCAAGCCCGCCAGCAGCTGCACGGGCAGGGCGATAATCGCTAATATTTCTCATTGAACTCCCATACGATATGCGCTATACTCAAGCATAAGGGTAATTATGCGCATTTCTGACAGTAGTATTGAGAAGATTTTGCGCCAGGGTGAGGTAATTTCTGAGTCACAGCTGGCTGAGTTAAAAATGGAGGCGGAACGTACGCACCATTCATTGCAGACGATTATCTTGGAGCACAGGGTTCTGAGTGAGGCGCAGCTTGGGCAAAAAATTGGTGAATATATCAATGTGCCGTTTGTGACCATCGAGCCAAAGGATATTCCTGATGACGTTCTCAAGCGCATCCCCGAGCACATCGCTCGCCAGTACAATGTCGTATTGTTTGCAGCTGATGATAATGGCGTCTTGAGCCTGGCGATGGAAGATCCGGATGATGTGCAGGCGCTGAACTTCATCCAGAAAGAGATTGGCTACAACATCAAGGTGTTCCTGGCGACAAAAAACAACATTCTTGACTGCCTGGAGAATTATCGCGGTAATATTACCGATGAGCTGGATGAGGTGGTGTCAATCCAGAGCGGTGCTGAGTCGGACTCACAAAACGTCTCTGAGGAGGAGATTTCTGAGAATTCGCCGATCGCCCAGACGGTTAACTTGCTGCTCGAGTATGCTATCAAGTCGGGTGCTTCAGACATCCACATTGAGCCGCGCGAGGATTTCGTCCAGGTACGCTATCGAATTGATGGTGTGCTCAAGGAAGTGAATAAATTGCCGCGCAATGTCCAAGGCGCGCTGGTTAGTCGTATCAAGATTTTGTCAAATCTAAAAATTGACGAACGCCGCGTGCCGCAAGATGGTCGCTTTAAGATCAAGGTTTCTGGTAAGCAATACGCGCTGCGTGTATCGACGCTGCCGATCGCTGATGGCGAGAAAATCGTCATGCGTATTTTGGACGAATCCAACCAGGCGGTTGCCCTCGATAGCCTCGGCTATTGGGGGTTGTCGTTGAGTACGCTCAAGGACGCCATGGCACAACCAAATGGTATGATCTTGGTGACCGGGCCAACTGGTTCGGGAAAATCGACCTCCTTGTTTAGTGTGCTGTCAGAGCTTAATACGCCGGATGTGAATATCTCAACTATCGAAGATCCGGTTGAATACAAAATCCCCGGGGTCAACCAGACCCAGACTAACGCCAAAGCCGGCATGACCTTCGCTTCAGGACTGCGCGCCCTGCTGCGTCAAGACCCGAACATCATCATGGTCGGAGAGATCCGTGACGGTGAGACCGCTAACCTGGGTGTGCAGGCAGCGCTGACCGGACACTTGGTGTTCTCAACCCTCCACACCAACAACGCCGCGACTTGTTTGCCGCGTCTATTGGACATGGGAATTGAGCCGTTCCTGATCGCTTCGACGGTCAAGGCGGTGATCGGCCAGCGCCTGGTGCGGCGATTGTGTATGCATTGTCGTCAGCAATATGTGCCGGACGCTGGGGAGCTCGCCTACATCGTTCAGATGTTTAATCTCAAGCAGGGCTCGATGCAGCGGCTGCACGCACTGGAGCAGCAGGCGGCGGCTGATAAGATTGGCGGCAATACACCGCTCGGCTCGACTGACGTGACGATTCAATATTTGTGGCGACCAAATCCTGAGGGCTGTGACGAGTGCGGCCATAATGGCTTCAAGGGGCGCGTTGGTATCTACGAGGTTCTCGGTATTTCGATTCCAATCCAAAAAATGATCACTGCCAATGCCACCAGTAATGAGATTCAGCAGCAGGCGATTACTGAAGGAATGGTAACGATGCAGACGGATGGTTTCGTTAAGTCGCTGCGTGGCGTGACAACGCTAGAGGAAGTTTTGAGAGCAACAAGGGAGCAATAAATGACAAAATTTAAATATATCGCAACTAAAAATAACAATCAGCCGATCAATGGTGAGCTAGAAGCTAGTAGTCGCGCCAGTGCCATCCAGCTCATTCAAGCTCAGGGTATGAAGTTGGTCGATCTCAAGGAAGCTGGCGATGAAAAGAAGGGCTTTCGCTTTGGGGGTGGCAAGAAGTCAGTGCCGACCGAGGAGCTGGTTAGCTTTACCAGACAGCTGAGCACCATGGTGTCTGCCGGCGTACCAATCCTCAGGTCACTCAACTCAATGGCGCAGCATGCCGAGAGTCCGCATTTTCGTGAGATTTTGAATGCAGTATCTAAGGAGATTGAAGGCGGTACCTCGTTCGCTGATGCGCTGAGTAAGCATCCTGAGGCGTTTAGTGATGTGTACGTGAACATGGTGCGTGCTGGTGAAACAGGTGGTATTTTGGACGATATTTTGAAGCGCCTGGCCCTGCAGCAGGAAAAGAACTCATCAATGAAAAAGAAGATCAAGAGCGCCATGACCTATCCAATGGTGCTGATCGTCATCACTATCGGGGCGTTCTTTGGTTTGATGATTTTTGTCTTGCCAATGATTGGCAAGACAATTAAGGATCTGGCGGGCGAGGACGCGGAGCTACCAGCCCTGACGCAGATACTGATGAGTATCAGCCAGTTTATGGTAAGTTTTTGGTATATTATTTTTCCGCTGTTATTTGGCGGTGTGTACGTCCTTCTTCGCTATATCAAGTCGCCAAAAGGCAAGGTTAAGTTCCATCATTTTGTCTTGAAAGCGCCGATCATCAGTAAGATTATTCGTAAGGTGGCAGTGGCGCGGTTTACCCGTACCTTCTCGGCGCTGATCGGTGCGGGTGTGTCGGTGCTCGAGGCACTGGAAGTGACGGCCCGGGCAGTCGGTAACACGGTGTATCAAGAGTCGCTGCTTGACGCGGCCAAGCGCATTAAGAATGGCGAGGTTTTGTCGCGGATTATCAATGAGCGCGAAGATCTCTACCCGCCAATCGTTGGTCAGATGCTGGCGGTCGGTGAGGAAACGGGGCAGACGGATAAGGTGCTGGTCAAGGTGGCGGATTTTTATGAGGAAGAGGTCGATGCGGCGATTAGCGGTTTGAGTTCGACGATTGAGCCGGTGATGATCGTCTTTATGGGTGGTATGGTCGGCTTGATCGCGGCGGCGGTGATGATGCCGATTACTGGATTAGCAAATCAAATTAAGGGGTAGTTGGTTTTTCAAAATGCTTATGCTATACTTAACAAAAAGAAGAGATGTGGGCAAACGATAGTGGCAAATATTTTCTACAAGTCAAAGCCGATCATCGGGCTTGATATTAACAAGGCAGGCGTTCGGGTAATGTCAGTCGATATGGCACGGATGACGGTGCATGGATACGGCGCAATTGAGCTGGATCCGGCGAAGGACGAGAGCGATGACCGGGCAGAGTATCTCTGCGGCAAGATCAATCAAATGTTTGAAAAAAATATTGTCGGACGGCTTGGCAGTAACCGCGTGGTACTGGGGTTGCCGACGACCAAGACGTACGCGCGCACCTTTGCGCTGCCGATCAAGCAGGAGAATAAGATTGAAGAGGCGGTGAATCTCGAGGTTGAGCAGTATGTGCCGATGCCGCTTGATTCGCTCTACGTCGATCATCAGATTATCAAGCGCGGCAAAGAGAATTTATCGGTATTGATGTGCGCGGTGCCGCAAAAGATCGTTGACGAGCAGCTAGCGATTGTTGAATCGTGCGGTATTGAGGTGGCGATGATTGAGCCAAGTATCAATGCGGTGGCGCGACTGCTTGAGCGAACCAAAGAGGGGGCGCTGCCAACGGTTATTGTCGATATTGGTCCAGCAACAACTGACATTGCTATTCTTGATGCAGCAATTCGCGTGACCGGTGGTCTAAACATTGGTGGCAATACATTGACGCTTGACATCGCGAAAAAATTGAACGTACCACTTGAGACGGCGCACCAATTCAAGGTGCTTAATGGCCTTAATACCGGCCCTCGCCAGGAAAAGATTACCGAGGCACTAAAGCCGAGCCTGCAGCGGATCATCGGTGAAATCCAGAAAGTTATTCGCTACTACACCGATCGCTTCCCGGATGAATCCCGCCTTGAACAGGTGTTGATCGTTGGTAGCGGTAGTAGTGTGCCAGGGCTTGGTGAGTACTTTACGGGCGAGCTGACCCTGCCAGCGCGGGTGGCCAGTCCATGGCAGTCGCTGAACTTTAATAATTTAGCGCCACCAGCCAAGCAACTGCGGCCGCGGTTTATGACAGCAGCTGGCTTATCACTGGTGCGAGCGGAGGAGATTTGGCATGATTAATCTATTACCGCCGAAAGTTAAACGTGAGATTGTCGCCGGCCGGTCAAATGTAATATTGTGGCGCTACTGTGTGGTGTCGTTAATCCTCGGCTTCTTACTCATTGTGGCGACAGTAGGTATTTATTTGATCATGGAGCATGCAAAAACGACTGCTCAACAGACGATTGAGACGGGTAACCGTCGGGCGTTGCAGTATCAAAAAGTCCAGCAGGATTATGACTCGTTTAGTGCAAACCTCAAGATTGCTAAAGCAATCCTTGATAAAGACGTGCGATATTCAAAGGTGGCACTCAAGATTGCCCAGGCGATGCCATCCGGAACAATTTTGCAAACGTTGACACTGGATAGCAAGAAGCTCGGCACGCCGATGACTATCAACGCACGCGGTAAAACGTATGGCGATGCACTGCGGCTCAAGGACAGTTTTCAGCAGTCAAACCTCTTTAAGGATGTTAATCTCGCCTCGGCGGTGGCCGAAAAAGAAAACAAGGACGGTTACCCGATCAATATTACAATTAATGTGACGATGGTGCCGGAGGTCGCGAAGCAATGAGTGAGAGAAAACGAGAAAAAATGACACCGGCGGTGACCATGCGGATCGTCTTTGCGCTGTCGCTGGTACTGATCTTGGTCGGCATGGGAGGGATCGTTTATTTCGGCTACACCATGCTGCAGGGTACCGCTGAGGAAGTCTCTAAGATTCAGACTGAGGCAAAAGCGGTTGATGCTAAGGTGCAAAATCTAGCGCGACTGGAAAAAGAGATGGAGAAATATAAGGATAGTGTTGCCAAGGCTCGGCAGCTAGTAGCAGAAACTCAGCAATATCAATATCAGAATCAGATCATCAATGACCTCACTACTTACGCCAATCAATCAGGCGTTGGCATTGCTGGGTTCACCTTCACATCAGGCTCGGCTGGAGCCAAGTCAAACTCGGGTTCATCAGGAACCTCGGGTACGAATAATAGCTCCGGTTCAAACAGCGCTGCCGGGCCAAAAAGCATGAAAGTGTCGGTCCGCCTCAACGAAAAAACAGATTACATGGCGCTGCTTCGATTTATGCATTTGATTGAGCAGAACTTGACGCGGATGCAGATCGCTAGTGTCAGCATGTCCAAGGCTGAGGGGGTAGGCCAAGTGAGTACGCAAACTCTGGATGTGGAGGTATATGTTCGATGAAAAATTCACCTGATATTTCACAAATTGGTACACTGGTGTCGCGGTTTTTCCATCGCTACCACGTTATCCTCTATACATTGACAGTGGTGGTTGGTGTGTCGGTGGCAATTTTCCTGCTCTACAGTCTACTCGCCTCGTCGAATCCAAAAGAAGATACCATCCAACAACAGACGACGCGATTTGACCAGAAGACGATTGACCAGATCAACAGTTTCCGCACGCGCGATACCGCCAACGCCAATTTTAGTCTGCCGGCGGGGCGGACGAACCTGTTTGCCGAATAGCGTGGATATCGCTATAATGTGAGAAGTATGCTAATTTCTGCTGAACGATTTGATAACGCACCGGTGATGAGCCTGCAGACTGGCTCGGAACTGGCACGGACATCGCGGGCGGTGATCGACCCGCGCAATTTATCGATCGTGGCGTATGAGCTAGAAGGGCCGACGCTTGATCAATCGCCGAGTTTACTGCGGATCGCCGATGTGCGGGAAATTGGGCCGCTGGGTCTGATCATTGATTCGGCGGACGAGCTGATTATGCCGAGCGACGTCCTGAAGATCAAGGAAGTGTATGAGTTTCAGTTCGCACTAGTTGGTAAGCGGGTCATTGATGAAAAAAATCATAAGGTTGGCAAGGTCATCGGCTACACGTTGGAGGCCGGTAATTTTGTCATTCAGCAGCTCCGAGTGCGGCGACCGCTACTCAAGAGTTTTGGCGATACTGAACTGCTGATTCATCGTTCGCAGATCGTTCGTGTGACTGATGAACACATCGTTGTCAAGACGCCAGAGATCCGCCACAAGGAGCCGGTTGTGCAGCCACAGGCAACGTTCGAAAATCCATTCCGAAAGGCGCATCCTGCGGCCGAAGCTGACGGCAGCGACGGCAAATGAGCCAGATTATTACCAGTATCACAGCGATGCAGCAGCTAGGTCAAACAATTGGGCGCAGTCTCAGGGGCGGGGAAGTCATCGAGTTAATTGGGGACATCGGCGCTGGCAAGACAACGCTAACGAAAGGTGTTGCCGAGGGGCTCGACATTACTGAACCGGTGCAAAGCCCAACATTTACTATTTCCCGCGTGTACCAGTCGCCGGGCGGCTTGACACTGGCTCACTATGATTTTTATCGATTGGGTGAGGCGGGTATCATGGCGGAGGAAATTCGGGAGGTAACCATGCAACCACAGACCGTAACAGTGGTTGAGTGGGCGGATGCCGTCGAGCAGGTGCTGCCGGCCGATCGACTGACAGTGAGGATTCTAGCAATTGACGAACAGTCGCGGCGTGTCACGTTGAGTGCTGGCGGGCCGACGAGCCAGGCACTCCTCGCGGCAATTAGTGCGGCGGACGAGGAGTTAGCGTGATTATTCTGCTCGATACATCGACGATGACGTGCCGTTTAACGATTGTTCAGGGTGATACCTGGCGAGACGTGGCTTGGGAAGCGGGTCGTGGTTTAGCCCGAGGGCTGCTACGATTTTTGGACGAGCAGACCGGCGGCATTCACCACATCAGTGGTATCGGCATCATGCGTGGGCCGGGTAGCTTTACGGGACTGAGGATTGGCTGTGCGGTGGCAAACACGTTGGCGGAGGGACTCGGCATTCCGATCGTTGGCAGTAGTGGCGATCACTGGCGAGATGACTGCCTGGAGCGGCTGAAGCGCGCCGAAAACGACACGATTATTCTCCCCGAATATGGCGGCGAGGCTCACATCACGACTCCGCGCAAATAGTGGTATTTTCATTCGCAATATCGTACAATAAAAGTAAGGCGGCTTTAGATTAGTGGCTCGGGCCGTTTTATTGCATCAGTTGAATATGGTCGGTCGTTGATACATTTCTCGGGGTGTATACCCGGGGCGACTGGTCAGAAAAGAAAGGAAATCATATGGTAGGAATAGTTATTGGCGGCTTGGTTGGCGCGGCACTTGGCGTGGGCGGTTTTTACGCCTATCAGCGAACACGGCAAGCTAATGGCAAGTCGCAAATTGAGCGTGACATTGCCGAGGCAAAAAGTAAGGCTAGCGACATTGTCCTGAAAGCTAAGGACGAAGCCTTAAAAATCGAAAATGAGCGCCGGCGCGAATGGCAAAAGACCGAGAACCGGTTGGCGGATCGCGAGCAGACGCTGGATCGGAAATTGGACGAACTAGACAAGCGGGCGGAGAAGCTGCGCACGCACGAAGATGAGGTTGACAATCTCAAGGAAGAGATTCGCACTATTCGCACGCGTCAGCAGGAGAAGCTCGAGAAGATTGCGGGCCTAAAGAAAAAGGATGCCGCTGACAAGCTCATGCAAATGACCGAGCGCGATATCAAGAACGACCTGGTCGGATTGGTGTCAAAATTACAACACGAGGCTATGGATGATGCCGAAGAGCGGGCGCAGATGATCTTGCTCACGGCGATGGAGCGGATGAGCAGCGAGGTGACGGCTGAGCGAACAGTCACGGCCGTCAAGCTGACTGATGATGAGATGAAAGGTCGGATTATCGGCAAAGAAGGCCGCAACATTCAGGCGTTGCAGCGCGAGACTGGTGTCGATATTTTGGTGGATGACACGCCGGGTATGATCGTGCTCTCGAGCTTTGATCCGATTCGCCGGCAGGTGGCTCGCCTTGCCTTGGAGATGCTGATGAAAGATGGTCGCATCCATCCAGCGCGCATCGAAGAAGTTGTCGCCAAGGCGAAAAAACAGATCGATAAAGAAGTCAAGCAGGCCGGCGAGGACGCCATGCGCGAAACTGGCGTCGTCGGCATCCCGAAGGAAATGCAGCGACTGCTCGGTGAGCTGAAATTCCGGACGAGTTACGGGCAGAACGTGTTGAAGCACTCGACTGAGATGGCCCAGATGGCTGGTATGGTTGCTGAGGAAATTGGCGCTGATGTGCGCATCACGAAAATCGCGACACTGCTGCATGACGTCGGCAAGGCGGTGACGCACAAGATCGAGGGCAAGCATCACCACATCGGCGCTGAGCTAGCGCGCAAATACGGCATGGACGAGCGGATCGTTCACGCCATCGAAGCGCATCACGATGATATCGAGGCGACGACGCCGGAGGCATTGATCGTACGAGTGTGCGACGCCGCCAGTGCTGCTCGGCCAGGAGCACGTAACATTTCGGCTGAGAACTTTGCCGAGCGGATGCGCGATCTAGAAAATGTGGCGACCAGCTTTAATGGTGTTGATAAAGCCTATGCAATTTCTGCGGGGCGCGAAGTGCGGGTGATTGTCCGGTCAGAGGATATTGATGATCTGAGCGCATTCAAACTGTCGCGCGATATCGCTACTAAAATTGAATCAACCATGCAGTACCCAGGCACTATCAAGGTTAATGTCATCCGTGAAACGCGGGCGATCGAGTACGCAAAATAATGAGAAGTGGTTGGTTGCCGCATGAGGAGTGGCTAAAGACGCAGGACACTCGGATCGCCAGTGCTGCGCTGCTGATCGAAAATTCAGCGGGTGAGCTGCTCACAGTCAAGGCGTATTACAAGACGCATTGGAGTCTGCCTGGTGGTATGGTTGACGCTGGCGAAACGCCGCTACAGGCAGCACTTCGCGAAACCCAGGAAGAGGTCGGGCTAGTGGTTACCGAGGAGGAAGTTTCGTTTTTCGCGGTGGCGTCACGCTCCAGCGACAAAGGACTGGCGCATCAATACATCTTTCGGGCGGTTTTGGATGATGCGCGGCTGGAACGAATTGTTTTGCAGCAGTCGGAAATTGATGCCTATCAGTTCCTGAGTCGCGACGCAGTGCTGGCAAGCAATGAAGGATTCGCGTGGTCGATACCACATTGGGCTCATCATCGGCCAGGCGGTTATGTCGAGACGCGAATCGTTGACGGCGATGACGAACGTCAAGAGGCGGTTACGCAATTCGTGGGATTTGGTTCGTAGGAAAAATAAACGGAGGAGGAATGATGGGAACATTGGTTATCAGTCGACACGGCGAGAGTGAATGGAATCTGCTCGGCAAGTGGACGGGCTGGACGGACGTGGGGCTCACGGAAAAGGGGCGGGCCGACACAGTACGACTGGGCGCGCTACTCAAAGACATCAGGTTTGATGAGGCGTATACGTCGGCGCTGCAGCGGACACACCAAACGCTGGACGCATTGCTTGAGGGGCGCGGTGAGGGCAGTTTACCGACGACACAGGCGGCCGAGCTGAACGAACGTGATTATGGTGATCTGACCGGTAAAAATAAGTGGGAAGTCAAGGCTGAGATCGGCGAGGAGGCATTCAATGGTATCCGACGCGGCTGGGACTATCCGGTGCCGGGCGGTGAAACGCTCAAAGATGTTTATGCGCGGGTCGTGCCATATTTCGAGCGGGAGATACTACCGAAATTACAGGCGGGTGAGAACATTCTATTGGTGGCGCATGGTAATTCTATCCGCGCGCTAATGAAGCACCTCGACCACGTGCCAGAAGCAGATATGGCCCATGTGGAAATGCCGTTTGGCCAGTTACTGGTTTATACCTTTGAGCCGACGTCTGATCTACCGACGAATAAAGACGTATTGTCGGTGGAGATTGAGGCGGTGAACGCGTAATTTATGTTCAAGGCTTGGCAAAAGGAAACGATTGAAGTTAAGTCGCTCGCCCAGCCTTATTTGGTCAAGCGGGATATTGATTATTTTGAATATCAATTGCCAATTTCTGTTAAGGCTGTCATCTCTCTTAACGGTCAGATTCCGCTCTTGCGAAATGAGCGTAACGAATGGGAGCTGCCGGGAGGAAAATTAGATCTCGGGGAAAGCCCAACAGCGTGCGTGCAACGTGAAGTTCATGAAGAATTGAACATTGATATATCAGTTGGGATGAATGTTCACAATTGGGTGTATACAATTTTTCCGTATCGTCACGTTTTTGTGGTTACATATTTTGCGAAAGCGGTCGAGGGTGCAACACCGCACTTTAGTCATGAACATAAAGAATTGATGCTTGTTTCTCCGGATGAGGTTAATGACCTCAACATGCCCGAGGGATACAAGGTTGCCATTGGTCGGGCTTTGGAGCTTGGTCTGTTCAAGCAAAAATACTATCTGCGCTCCAACGTGCATGAGGGACGTATCGGTCTGTGTGGATGAGTTCGTCGACGCGATCTCGCTCTTCGAGGACGAAGGTGCAGACTTTTAGCAAATCTTGATACTTTTCTTCTAGTAGATCATACTCGCTTTTTGACATTCTCTTGGTAGTGCGCTCCTCGTATGCCAAAGTCATCGCTTTGATGGTTCCAAGCTGCTCGATTAAATGAAAATACAAATCATTCCAAGCATCTCTCCGTTCTTCCATCTCTTTGCGAGTTGTTTCCGATTGCTTTAGTCCTGGAAGCAATTCCGCCGGGAAAGGGTACCGATAGAGCGAATCATCGAGATTGATATACGGGTATTGAATATCCTCTTCTGGCGAATTTGAATCTTGCCCAACCGCATTATCAGCTGGATTTTTGACCCTCCCGAGTAGGGCACACTTCACCGCTTCGGGGGAAAACTCGGATATCTGCCTGCGCTTTTCCCTCCTGCACCCAAGCAGGCTACCCATTGCTCGTGCCGCCCATCGTGCTAGTCCCGGTGCTTGATCTTGCTGCGCTTCGCAATCTGGCTGTGGTTCTTTTGTTCCTGGTCTTGATCCTTGTTCCATCCCTCTCATCTTGTTTACCATTAAACAAAATGGGGGGTAACTTGTCAATGTTAATCAATAATCCCCAGGGCAATCGTCATCACACCAAGCACCACGTGACTTATCGTTACACCGATGAGGTTTGATGAGCGCTGGTACGCTCGGTACCAGACAAGGCCAACAATGCTCATGATAACAACGGTGAGTACGTCGCCGTAGATGATATGTACATAACCAAAAAGGGCGGCTGCTACGCCAAGCTCCAGCACTCGGTGTAGCCGTAGTTCTTGTAGTATACGGCTGAGGATGCCGCGGAATAACAGTTCTTGCGCCGGACACGAGATGAGAATATAAAATACATAGAATCCTATTCCTTCGGTTGGTGAGAATCGAGGTTTTTCGAGGAGTAGAAACAGTCCAGCCGCGATAATGAGGGCTATGGTTATCGGTAGCACGGTTTTGAGTGAATAGATGGTACGCTGCCTCGTAATACCGATGTCACCATGCGTATTGCCGAGTATTCGCATCACTATGTACATCATCACTGCGCCGACAACGAGTGCCACGAACTTCATATTCCAGGGGATGACACCGATACAAATCAGGATGGGCGGCACGAGATACACGCAGACAATGGTGCAGAGATATATCATTTGTCGGCGGTGAGCTGTGAGGGTGATGCGATTAGTGCTGGCCATAATTTGAGAGTGTGTCTATATATTAACTCAAATCACTAATTATTGCTGTATTTAATGTGTAAAGTGTGGTAGAATGGAGCGGAGTGAGTAACGAGATTAGCTTCTCGGGGTGTGGCGCAGTTGGCTAGCGCGCGCGGTTTGGGACCGTGAGGTCGAAGGTTCGAGTCCTTTCACCCCGACCACACTCATCTTGTTCGAACACGTGCCCTCGGGGTTCCGCTCCGGGGGCGTTTTTGTCGATGTAGCAGGGGTGAGATAAATCGTCTTAATGAAATCCTTAAAGACAGGATTCTTGCTAAAGGAGAGGGCGTGTCGCCCCTTTGTCATCAGATTTCTGAGGGGACGAAGTCCAGTGTTCGGAGTGACCAGGGGTGAAGTGAGCGGAGAGAGGGAGCGGGGGTGGGTGAAACGGATCCGGAAACTACCCCCTTGTTTGCTAGTAACAGCCATGATTTAATAGATATAAGGAGGATATTACATGGACGAAATATTAGCGAAGATTGATACATTAACGGAACAGATGAATAAACAGTTTGAGAGTGTCGACAAACGCTTTGAAGCTATGGACAAGCGCCTGAACGATCTCGAGAAAGGCCAGGCCTCCGTCAGCGAAGACATCAAGGCCATCCGCGAAGACATCAAGAACAGCGACGACATCTTCCAGCTGTTTGAGCTGAAGACCGATCATAATTTCAAGAAGGTCATGGCCACCCAGAGTGACCTCAAGGCCGAACTGGCTTCGCTGCGCACCCGCTTATTCCTCGAGGAAGGCTCTCGCGAGCACGCCGACACAGTTGGCTGGGACACCCAGGACAAGAAATGGCGCGCGCTAGACAAGCGGCTGCACGCGGTTGAGGCTCACCTGGGGCTTGGGTAGGTAGCTTAGGGACTCTGTGAGGCCTGGTTCATAGGCAGTGTGTCGATCACGAAACTCCTAGTCAGGGTACGTTTGAGGGTGGCTGTGGGTAAGTCTCAGCATTGAATCCGAAGATCGGTTCCAGCGAGTACCCAAGAAGAGAAAGCACTCAGCAAGAGAGTATGTGTCCAGTCTTATCTACCGCTTAGTCCACCCGTCCTTTATATCAATGACATGCTTACTAGGAGGCCTTCCTACTCCAAACTCCACTCGCGCTGCGGGCTCCACATAAACGTCCATACGGACACTGTCGGGCTTGGTTTTCTCATGCACAAGACTCGAAGAGTCACCAACTCTGAAGGTATTTTCATACTTAACCGCCCCCCAAATGATACGGATAGTATGTTGTTTCCCTTCATTTGCTGAAGTTGGAATAATATTGATCCATACTCTACCAGTATACTCTTTATCATGCATATAGTAGTGGGGATTTTTTAGTTCATCAACGATCGGTGGTACCGAAGTCTCTGAGGGGACCGAACTAGGAGCATCAGTCGCCCTGTCTAACGAAGTTGTTGTTTCGGTTTCGGTGGGCTGTAAAGTTGTTGCCGAGGGCTCAACGGTCGCCGGAGAGCTAGTTGGCGTTCCGCCCCCTTCTTTACCGGGAGATAACGGCGAAGGAACTGCGACGGGTCCCTGACATTTATCAGGTTTATCCAATCCGAGAAAACATCGACCCTCTGGCACGACAAAGGTTGCGAGTATGCCAATAACGGTTACAACTACGCTTAGCACAGCGGCCACTGTGCTAATTTTCATATGCCGCGCATTATCCATCATTTACCACCTTTTTGTATAGACTTTTCGCAAAAATAGTGTATAATAACAGTCAGGAACATCTTCTCGCGTCGGGCTACTGGCTGCTTACAGATCAGGCCATCAGTAGCCCGACACAAGAGTGTCGAGTATCGCACCAGAGATTGGGGCTACTCATGTTCCTCCGCGTAATCTACTTCTTTTCTCTTCTCGCACTCCTGGTTGGAGTCTACGTCGGACTCCTCCTGTCAGATTTTGGCCGCGGGGAGTGCATTGCCATCGGCTGTCTCGGTTTCATGATTTTTTTGACAGGCAGCTGGGTAATCATCTTTGGAGATAGGAAGTGATTCCTCGCCCCGGACTAAGTCCGGGGCTTATTCACAAGCAGCACGTCGACCGATGAAGACTTTGATTAAAGCACGCTCGAGAATAACTATACATAATCCCAACTAGTTTCCTACCTCCTCCTTGAGATGTCAGCCAGCAACAAAACCTGCTACATCTTCCGTCACGTGTCCGCCGTAAGTTTGACGTCACTCCGATAAATATACCTCACACCCCGACCCCCATCTTCTGGAAGTTCCGCCTGAGTGCGGTACGCGAGACGCCCAGCTGCTCCGACACCTGACGCATCGACATGCCACGCTCGTGCAGACGCTTGGCCTGAGTGACGACCGCAGTTGGCAGAGATTTGGCACGAATCTGCACCCCTTGCTCACGCAGCAGCTTGAGCATGCCGTTCTTCGACACACCATGCTCAGCACCAAGCTCCGCCGCCGTCGCCCCCGTCTGGTAGCATTCCACAACCTGGGCAATGGCCTCAGGCGAAAGCCGGCGCCGCACCCGACGGGAATCCGAGGCACCGTCCCGCCGCCCAGACTTGACGCAGCAAGGATATTCATCCATAGCAGCTATTACCGGCTTGGACGTCACAGCAACATCATTCGGTACGCGCACAGCATCACGCTCCGCCTCATGGGGTGCCAGCTGAGCCACCTCCTCGATCATCAGGGCAGCGTTAGCCGATGCGTTCGTCGGCAGCTGTTCCGCTACCTCGATCATCGCTGCGATACCAGCTGGTGCGTCCGTCGGCAGCGACCCCATCACCTCAGCCAACCGCTGCAGCTCCGGCAGGGTCGGCTGGATGAGGAACGAGGACTCATTCAAGGGGTAGGGGACGTAGCCGACCACACTCATCTTGTTCGAACACACGCCCTCGGAGTTCCGCTTCGGGGGCGTTTTCAGTCTGTTGTGGTTATAATACACGCCCGTTCCTGTAATCTTACGCTACTAACCAGCTTCTGGTATAATCAAAACAGTGACTATAATGGAAGGAGCGTAAGAATGAGTGGAGGTCATGAGCAGATTTCTAAAAACCCCAATTTTAAGCGACTTGTCCCGATGGATGAATCACGCGCTGAACTCACTGAATTAGGCACCTCTGAAGAAGAGCAAGATAAGCGGCTGGGCCGTGAGGCAGCAGAGAAAGTTTTAGGCGAGGTCGCAGTTGGGGAATCAAAAAATACTGTATGTAAACACAGAGAGCGCCAAGCGACTGTTCGAGAAATATTACAGACTAACGGTGGAAGCATGTATTGGCCAGATCTTATAGACGTAATGACTAAGCCTCCCCACAGCTTTCTTGAAGGAGAAGCTGTTATGGCACTCCTTGATGACCCTAAGGGTTTTGAGGTTGATCATTTTAACCTCATCGTCTCCATCAGCGACCGCTAGATCACACTGAGATTTACCGCCCTCGCTCCATCGCCACCCGCTGTGCATGTTCTGCGGTGCGGTCGATTGGTAGAGCGCTGAGCTTATCGGTATAGCCTTTTCGTGTGAGCGCCGCGGTGATCAAAAAATCAGCAAGCCGTGGATTCTTTGGCAAGATCGGCCCGTGCAGGTACGTCGCTACGATGTTGTGCAGCCTCGCACCTTCGATTTGGCCAGTCTCGTCATTACCAGCGCCCCGCACCACGCGCCCGAGCGGCAACACTCCGTCGTCGAGCAGTGTCTGGCCGCTATGATTTTCATAACCGACGATCTGTCCGAATTCCTCGCTCTCGAGCGTGATATTGCCGATCAGTCGTTCTGCCTTGGCGTATGTTTCTAGCGGCAAGATCCCCGCACCGCGAATCACGCGTCCATCATGTGTGGTGAACGCTCGGCCAAATAATTGATACATACCACAGATCATCAGCATTGGCACGCCACTCTCTGCTAAGCGCCGTAGCTCATCCGCTCGCGCCAGCAAATCGTCCTGGATAATTTCTTGCCCGGCATCCTGGCCACCACCGCCGATGAAAATATCTCCCGCCGCAAAATCAGTCGTATCACCCGGATTATGATCGATAATACGGACCGTAAAACCGCGCCACTCCAGCCGCTTTTTCAGCGCCAGCGTATTGCCCCAGTCGCCATAGAGATTCATATCGCGCGGATACAATTGAATAATCGTGATCGTCATCGGATGGCCTCCACATCGGTTTTGATTGCTAATAATTTGCGCAGTCGCAGCATCGCCGTGTAGGTGCAGTAAATGTGTTTTGGTCTGCGTGGATGATGGGCCAGCAATTTCTCCAGCGCCGCCGCCAAATCTGGCTCAATTATTTCTGGCGTAATATCGTCGTACTCCAGCCGCAGTGCCATATCATGAGCGCGCACACCACTGACCACCGCCACCTGCTCGAGGCGCGAAACGTTCACGTCCCACAGCCAACTAACGTCGCGCCCGTCGGCATAGTTGTCGTTGATAGCAATCATCGTATCGGCTGTCCCGTCGGCAAATGACAGCAGGCTGAGCCGAAAGCCGCTCGGATTTTTCACGAGAATCAGTTCAATCGGCGTGCCGTCAATCACGATGGTCTCGCCTCGGCCAAATGCTGGCGCTACGTCTGACAGGGCGCCCAGTAGCGTCGTCAGCTCGGCTTTCTCCCCCATAATTTGCCGCACCAAACTCAGCGCCGCCGCCGCGTTCAGTAAGTTATACACGCCATTCAGCCGCATCCGTACCGCATGCTTGGCATTGTTGATCTGAAAGGTCGCCGTCTGCTTGTCGATGTCGGTGAGCAGCACGTCAGCTGGGGCCGTGTCATTTGCCTGAGCATGGCCAGTCTTGAGCGCATCGTCGGTTGGCATCAGCTCCAGTAGCTGGTCGGTCGTGCCAAAAAACGCTACGTTGGCCGCCGTCTGCTGGTGCAGGCGATAGATGCGCGGGTCGTCGCGATTGAGTACCACGGTATCAGTGGTTGCCTGGGCGATTTTTGCCAAGAAACCAGCTGCCGTGTCGATCTCGCCAAACCGATCTAGTTGATCACGCATGACGTTGAGTAGCAGGCTGTAGCGCGGTGGTACTAGCTGGACAAACTTGACTGCCCAGGCTTCGTCAAGCTCCAGCACCCCGATGTCGGCATCCAGCCGCCCGCGCATGTCCACTTCGCCGAGCAGCGCTGCCGCCACGCCGCGCGAGAAATTACTGCCCGTGCGATTGGTAAAAACCTTGAGGCCGGCCGCCTCGAGCAGTTCAACGACGATTTTAGTGGTAGTGGTCTTGCCGTTCGTGCCACTGATAACCACCACGCCGCGCGGTATTTGCGCCAGGGTACGAGCGATAAAGCCTGGATCAATCTTTTCGATAACTAACCCCGGGAGCGCCGAGCCACCGCCGCGCAGGCGAGCAGCTTGTTTGACGGTTTTGCCGATAAGTGTACTGAGAATCTGTCGTGACATATTTCGTATTATACCGCGCCCAAGCAGTGTGCTACAATAGAACTATGTTTTTGGTGGGTATTTTCCAGTGGTGGTATGGCGCAGGCTGGCGGCGGCATATCAAGCGAGTTGGTCTTGGCGTGCTGCGGACAGCTGATGTTTTCTCAATCGGCCTGTTGGTGCGGACGCTGTTCGATCCATTTCGCCAAATTTCTGCAGGGCAAATTCGTGCTCAAGCACCACTTACCGTGAAAATGCAAGCCTTTTTTGACCGGCTGTTCTCGCGGGCAGTTGGTGCGGTGGTGCGGCTTTTGGTGCTGCTTGCGGGACTGGTGGTTATCAGCCTGCGGGCGGTGTGGGCGGTCGGCAGCATCGTGGTGTGGGCGCTGTTACCCGTAACACCGGTGATAGGAATTATCTTGTGGCAGATGAGGGTGTTGGCATGAACGAGGTGCGGCCGGAGTTTCGCTATCACAGCTTGCGGGCGCAAAAGGCGCGGTTCACGGCACGGTTTGGTGCGGTCTGGCATGTCTTGGTGGTGCTCGTCGCTGTTGCATTGGGTCTGGGTGGCGTTTGGCTATTGATCAAGCACGGGCCGGTTGGCTGGTTGATGATTGGTCTGGTGGGGCCATTAGCGATGCTCAGCGTGTGGTGGCAGGGCGATCTCAAGACGATGGCAGTGAGCGCGCGGGCGGAGACGATTGATGATGTGACGGCGGCGGATGTGCTGGGCCGTTTGAGCCAGCGACCGTCGCCGAAAGAAATCGCCCTGGCGGTCGGTCAGTCGCGGGCCGGGCAATTCCTCGGAGTGCGGTTGGGTCTCACGCCGAACTTTTTGGCGAATATCGCCTCGGATGATCCAAATAACACGCCGGCCGTGTGGCAGTCAGCACTGCGAATTTGGCGTGATACCAATAGCCCAAAGGTAACAGGTGCGGTGTTGGCGGCGGCGATTGTTGAACAATTTCCGAATCATGACGCTCTGCTAGCAAATCTAAAAATTGATTTTCGCGATGTATTGGGCGGTATCATGTGGTATGAGCGCCTCAAGTCGTTGATCGAGCAGTTCAAGCAAAAGCCGCTTCACACCGGCGGTATCGCCCGCGACTGGTCGTTTGGCTATACGCCGCTCTTGAGCCGGTTCGCCCAAAACCTTAGCCTGCAGGTATCGGGCGGGACAATGATCGCGCAGCTGGACGCTCATCAGGCGGCGCTGGATCAATTGATGACAATTTTTGGCTCAAATGGCCGGCAAAATGCAGCGCTGGTCGGGCTCAATGGGGCTGGCAAAAGTACGGTCGTGGCGGCGTTCGCCGAGATGCTCATTGATGGACATAAAACCGTGCCGTCGTCGCTGCTCTATCGGCAGATTTTCCTGCTGGATGCCTCGTCGCTGATCTCGGCGGCGGCTGGTCGGGGCGAGCTGGAGGCGCTGGTGACGCAGATCCTCAACGAAGCATTTTTATCAAAGAATGTCATTTTGTGTCTCGATAATGCTCAGCTGTTTTTCGAGGAGGGCGTTGGTTCGGTTGATCTGAGTAATTTGCTGCTACCAATCTTAGAGGCGGGTAGGCTACGAATTATCTTGACCATGGATAGCCAGCGCTACTTGCAGATTTCTCAGCGTAATGCCCAGCTGGCGACGGTGCTCAATACCATCGTTATCGAGCCATCATCGCCGGAGGAGACGGTGCGAATTATGCGCGATCAGCTGCTTGGTCTTGAACATCGCCATAAAGTGACCTACATGTATCAAGCCATCGCTGAAGCCTACCGCGTCGGCGAGCGCTATGTCCAAGACGTGGCGATGCCGGGTCGGGCGCTCAAGGTGCTGGAGGCAGCAGCTCATTATGCGTCGTCCGGGCTGGTGACAGCTCAGTCGGTCGATGATGCGGTCGAAAAAACCATGGGCATCAAGATCGCGACTGCCTCGACTGATGATGAACGAGAGAAGCTCTTGAACCTCGAAGACCTGATCCATCAGCGCATGATCAATCAAACGCGTGCCGTCAGCGTCATCTCTGATGCCATCCGGCGAGCGCGTGCCGGCGTGCGCAACCCTGATCGGCCGATTGGTACGTTTCTGTTCCTTGGTCCGACTGGAGTTGGTAAAACTGAGCTGTCCAAAGCGCTGGCGGATATCTATTTTGGCGGCGAGGGCAATCTCATTCGGCTGGATCTCAATGAGTTTGTGCGGGCCGAGGACGTGGCGCGGCTGATCGCTGATGGGGCGAATGATCCGATGAGCCTGACTGCCCAGGTACAGAAGCGGCCGTTTTCGGTGGTGTTGCTCGACGAAATTGAGAAGGCGCATCCGCAGGTGCTCACGACGCTTTTGCAGTTACTAGACGAGGGAATTTTACGTGACGAGAAGAACCGCGATATTAGTTTTCGTGACGCCATTATTATCGCCACATCGAATGCTGGGGCCGAGAGAATTCGCGAATATATCGAGCGTGGCTACCAACTGGAGCAGTTTGAGCAAACATTTATCAACGAGCTGATTAATGCCAATCTGTTTCGTCCGGAGTTTCTCAACCGGTTTGATGAAATCGTGCTATTTCGTCCCTTGGGCAAAGAAGAGCTGCTGCAGGTCGTTGATCTCATCTTGGCTGGTATCAATCGAACGCTGGCGCCACAAAAAATCCAAGTTGCTGTCGAAGAGGCGGGCAAAAAATTATTGGTTGATGCTGGCTATGACCCGCGCCTCGGCGCTCGTCCGATGCGCCGCGTGGTGCAACGAGCTGTCGAGAATACCGTCGCCAAACAATTGTTGGCTGGCTCTGTCGCGCCGGGCTCAACGACGATTATCACGGTGGAGCAGATACGGGCGGTGGTCGGCGAGGCGGCTAATGGTAGCAGTATGGTGTCCCCAGGCCCGGGCGTGCCGCCGATGTCGCTTGAACAGTAGGGTTGCAAGTATATTTGTATTATTGTATAATAGCCACGTGGCTAAGAGTAGTATGGAGTTTTCCGGTCGTGGAAATGAGATTAAAAAGCAGTCACCTCATTCAATTGAGGGGCTTGTGGCGAGTGGTTTTATTGATGAAAGTGGACAACTAACCGAGCGGACACGTCGTGCCATACCGCGAGGGGGCGTGGAGGTATTGACTCCTGTTCGAATACAAAGATCAGGGGAGTCGACATATCTAGACCTGAATCACTCAAAAGAAATGCAAGAACCCTATCGTGTTGTTGCTGACAGGGTACTTCTAGGAGGATGTTTCACCTCTGACTTGTATTTACAAGCTGAGTGTAATGATCGTATCTTCAAACAAGGCTATATTACTATATGTCAGGATCCAGTACTTGTGGATATCATGAGGCAACTTGAGGGTACGACTCAGAATGACCGCCATACTAAACCGACACTGCGGGATATAGGTACCCTTGGTACTATTGGTCTTGGTAGTTTTATTACTGGCAGTGGCGCGTCACTGCTCAGCTCTGGTGAGCCACTTTTATCAGCAGCTGGGATTATGGTAGGTGGCGCAGTGAGTATATTAGGTACTCAACTGGCAGAGGCAAAGTGGCTTGAGAAACAGGTGATGTGCTTTAGTCAGGCAGTACACAGCTGTCCTGATAATATCATCATCGACCTTGATCGTATTAATGAGGAGCTGGAAAGGAGAACATTATGGTGGGCTGCCGGTTCGGATTGGTCTTCTCTTATAAGAAAAATCAATCCGAACCACACCGATCTAGATTATTGGGATCTTGACCTACGAAAGATAAATGTCAGAGATATTTGGTTTATGTTTAGTACGCCGCAATATAGTCCTGCTGCGCTTACGTTTGCTGACAAGTACCAAGAATATCAAAAGACATGTGATGCGATACAGTACGAACGGGTGGCGCGAGGAGTGCGCCGTAATATGGGTATGACAACTGACTTCAGCGAGCTAGAAACGCAGCAGGCTCATACCGATAGATTTTTGTCAACGGCTCTATTGCAGCTCTTTGATGACGTGCGGGAATTAGGACAAAAAGAGCAATCGCAGCGCGAGTTTGATGCCACGATAGAACGCCTCACGACCGTTACCGAAGAAGAAATTAAGTGTCAATCAGCGAAAGTATTTCATGATGAGTTGATGCGGTCTCTGAGCGGAGAAACGCTGATAGGTTTTAGTGGAGGCGAACAAGGCGTCTATACACCAGCAATAATATGGGCAATGGACTTCATCCATAAATTACCGCGGATGATAACCCCCAGCCTGTCGGTATATAAGGCGTATGATCATTTTCAAAGTAAAATCAAAGTCATGACAGACGGCAAGTTGACATTGCCAACAACTGATGAATTCCAACAAAAATACCCCGTTATCGACCAGGGTATCGTCTAGTATAGTGGTACCCCGCACAGGAATCGAACCTGCAACCTTTGGTACCGGAAACCAACGCTCTATCCAGTTGAGCTAACGGGGCATAACTAACGCGCTGATAGGAAAAGGTCCGGTAGGAAAGCGCGAAAATCATGGTACACCCGGCAAGATTCGAACTTGCGACCCCTTGGTTCGAAGCCAAGTACTCTAATCCACTGAGCTACGGGTGCACACGAGGGTATTATACCACGCGCCGCGCCTAAATAGAAATGATATAATGTATCATATGGAGATACGAACAGAGATTCCGTTGCAACAATATACGACGATGCGCCTCGGCGGCACAGCACGCTTTATGGCATCGGCGACGTCGGTGAATGAGGTTAGGGAGCTATATAAAAGTGCCAAGGTGCAGGGCATACCGATCTTTGTCCTCGGCGGCGGCAGTAATGTCATCGCTCGCGATGAAGGGTTTGAGGGGGCGGTGTTGCTCAATCGGATCAAGGGATTTGCAGTGCTGACTGATGATGGCCAGACAGCAACGATCAAGGTTGGTGCGGGTGAAATATGGGACGAGGTGGTTAAGCGCACAGTTGCCATGGGCCTGAGCGGCATTGAGGCGATGTCGGCCATCCCTGGTACAGCCGGCGCCGCGCCGGTGCAGAATGTCGGGGCGTATGGCCAGGAAGTTGCTGATGTGCTCACCGAGCTAGAGGCGTACGATTCGCTGACCGACCGAGTGGTAACCCTAGGCGCGGCGGAGTGCGGGTTTTCATATCGGCACAGTATTTTTCGCGGTGAAGCGAGCGGCCGCTACTGCATTCTCTCGATTACCATCAAGCTCCATCACGCAGCGCCAAAACCGCCGTTCTATGCCGGCTTACAGCGGTATTTGACCAACATGAACATCACGACCTTTACGCCGCAGGTGATCCGTGACGCGGTGATGGCGATTCGGTTTGATAAGCTACCCAATCCGACCAAGCGACCCAATGCTGGTTCATTCTTCAAGAACGCGCTGATCGAATCATGGCAGCTCGATGAACTTCGTGAACGGTATCCGGATGCGCCGTCCTATGACATGCCGGACGGCCGACACAAGGTGCCGACGGGCTGGCTGATTGAACAGGCTGGACTCAAGGGGGCACTGCTACACGGCATGCGGGTGCACGACAAGAATGCGCTGGTATTGATCAATGAGTCGGCGACTAGCTACCACGATCTGGCGGCAGCACGTAACGCCATTATCCAGGCAGTCTACGACAAATTCCACATCCAGATCCAGCAAGAACCGTTGGAAATTTGAGCCTCAAAACGCTTGCGCTTATGCATATTTCCGAGTATGATGGGGGTATGAAGGGACGGGGGTTTACGCTAGTCGAGCTGATCATTGCTATTGCCGTCATGGCGATTCTATTGGTGCTCGCGACATTAAGTTTTCGTAATTATCAGGCGGCGGCACGCGATAAGGAGCGTGAGGCCGATGTGCTAGCCTTGCAGAACTATCTCGAGAGCGTCTATCCACGGGAAATTCGTGACAGTGCCGGTAACGTCATCAAGCCTGCCGGCGGCTATCCGGCGTACGTTTCTGGTGCTAGTGGCGCTGGCAAGATGACTGCGGCGCAGTTTGCGGCAGCATTTGACGAACTGGGTGGTGCCGCCAAGACCGGCCCACTGGATCGAGAACGCCTCATTTCGGCGATTAACGGTACATTCGGGGTCAATCCAATAACTAATATTAGTCAACTGCTTGCCAAAAAAGACGATTACGAAAACACCAAGATCACGAACTATCCAAATGGTGCGTACATTTACGTTGCCGGCGCTAAGGATGGTGTATGTGATGAGGCGGGCGCAGCCTGTCGGCGCTATACGATTTTTTATCATTTAGAAACGAAGGAGCCGGGTAAATGGCAAGTACTCAACAGCAAACGCCTCTAAGGCATAAAGGTCATAAAAACGGCTTTACCGTCATTGAATTGATGATCACCTTGATTATTGCCGGGATCTTTTTAATGAGTGGCTACCAGTTGTACGGGGCGGTATTGGCACGTAATACCGAGGCTCGCCGCACCTCAGAAGCTGCCAATCTCGGCTACGGCATCCTACGTGAACGTGGCTTGTATAAAACAGTATCTGAGGTTTGTGGCAGCGGTGCGGTCAAGACTGAACACGTGACACCACCGACCACGCCAACATTGCCGGATCCAGTACGTGCTCGAGTCGAATATTGTAAAGTACCAAATAGCATCGCGGTCATTCGTGTTGCGGTAATTATTACTTATGGAACGCCAGCGCAGGAGGTGGTGCATGCGACGTATATTTCGGGCTAACGCTAATCGGCAGCAGAATAGCCAAGGATTTACACTCATTGAGATCTTGGCGATTGCGCCAGTCATTATTTTGGTGCTGGCGGGTATTATTGGCCTAATCATCAATCTCACTGGCTCGTCAATGGTCACCAGTGCCAAGTCACAGCTACAGAGTGATGTGCTAACGGCACTTGATCGAATTGAGGCAGATGTACGGCTCAGTACTACGCTTGAGGGAACAACATCCTCGTATGTGCGCATACATAGTCTCGCCACCAGCGACAACCCCTATAGCCCGACGCGACGGCTGATCCAGAAAAGTGATTGTGGCGTAGCGTGGGGAGCAGTTGCTATCGCCGACGCCAAGACATATACGACCGAATATTTCCAAAGTGGTTCAGAGCTCAAGCGCAAGACGATGTACGATGGCTCATGTCCGAGTGCCACCGACCGTATTTGGCAGTTGGACGGGGCAGTCGAAACGATCATCGACACCAGTACGGTGCTTAATTTCAATGTTTGCAAGATCAACGACGGTACACTTAAAGTCAGCCTCGGGGTAACTAAAACCGTTGCTGGTGAAAACATTCAGTACTCCAGCCAGCGCCTCGTCAAGTCAATCAATGTTCCTGTAAACGGCACTGCCGGCGCCTCGTGTCCATAGTGAATTTGGGCAGGTTTTCGAGGCTAAAGTGCCCTGGGCGGGAAACATCACCCCTGTTTTCACGGGCTATAGGGGCCGAATCGGGGAATTATTCGTAAAATGCTTGCGCTTTTATAATCGCTTTGCTACAATCAAGTTACAATAATAACTAACTAAAAATAGGGGGCAAATCAGAAATGATTTCTTCAAACAAAACTAAAGGTTTCACATTGGTTGAGCTCTTGATCGTTATCGTGGTCATCGCTATCTTGGCTGCTATTTCGATTGTGGCGTACAATGGTGTGACACAAAAAGCACGTGACGATGAGCGTCAATCAAATGCGCGTAACCTTGTGAATGCGGCTGCATCGTATAACTCTGAGAAAGACAAGTGGCCAACCGTCTCTGAGATTGGTTCATTTAATACCATTAAAGTTCCAAGCACCGTAATCTCGGCAACTGACGGGAACGATCCAACGGACGGCAATAAAAACCACTATGCATATCAATTCTGCAAGGATGGCGGCACTACTACTGTCCAGGATGAAGCAACAGGTGTCAAGGTGCGCTACTGGAAGGACATTGATGCGGGCACAAACCACGTCCAAGAAGTAACGAGCGGCAAGTGTTCATAGTATTCCTGTACTAAGAAGCAGTATCTAGTATAAAATAAATCCCGGCTAGTTCCGGGATTTATTTTATACTGCATTATCTTTCAACAACCGCTACCACTGCTGACTATCTTCTCATGAGGCTCATATCCATCAATAGCTTCTTTCCAATAGGTAACTTTTGCTCCAGTAGCGTTCGGACCAGTTCCGCACAACTCATATAGATACTTGCTTTTATCAGTTGGACTTGGTGTAGTGGTTCCGAGATTATTTTTGATTTGATCGGATAGCCTTATTGTATTAAATGACTCCAGCTCTGCTATTGTTGGCCAGTGGCCCTTTTCTGAGTTGTACACGGCGGCAGCGTTGATGATGTCGCGTGCACTGGCTAACCTTTCGCTATCCCGAGCTTTGTTGGATACACCATTGTACGCCACAATCGAAATAGCAGCCAAGATAGCGATGACCACGATAACGATCAAGAGCTCAACCAATGTGAAACCTTTAGTTTTGTTTGAAGAAATCATTTCTGATTTGCCCCCCAAGTTATTTAGTATTAGTTATATGGTAGCGGAAAACGCGCCGCAAGGCTAGTGGTTTGTTGCTTAATTTTTGCGTATTCTGCCGGGTCCTCCGTGGTTATCGCTGTAATAATCCACTCGGCAATCTGTTTGACTTCCGCCTCCGTCATGCCGCGCGTCGTCACCGCTGGCGTGCCGAGGCGCAGGCCGCTTGGACGGAATGGTGGTAGGGTATCGTTCGGTATAGCATTGGCGTTGGCGGTGATACCGCTGGCCTCCAGCCGTTCCTGAGCGGTTTTGCCGTCGATATTAAAGCTGCCGTAGACGTCCGCCAACACCAAGTGGTTACTGGTGCCGCCCGTCACTAACTTTAGACCGCCGCGCTTCAGCTCATCCGCCAGAACGGCCGCATTCTTTACGATTTGCTGGGCGTATTCCGTGAATTCTGGACGTAACGCCTCGCCAAAGGCCACTGCTTTGGCAGCGATGGTGTGCATGTGTGGGCCGCCTTGGGTGCCGGGGAAGACCGCCCGGTCAATCAATGTTGGCAAGTTTTCCAAGGTCTTTTCTGGTCGTTTCAAAGGATTGCCGACGACGCCTTTTGACAAAATCAGGCCGCCGCGCGGCCCGCGCAAGGTTTTGTGCGTGGTAGTGGTGATAACATGAAAGCCATAGTCAAACGGATTTTTGGCTACGCCACCGACAATTAGTCCAGCAATGTGGCTCATGTCTGCCATCAGCATAGCACCGACTTCGCGTCCAATCTCGGCAAACTTGGCATAATCTAGCTCGCGTGGATAGGCCGAAAATCCCGCCAAGATGATCTTTGGTCGATGTTTCAGCGCCAACTCGCGAATTGCTTCATAGTCAATCTCACCCGTCTCGACATCTTTGATGCCGTAGCGGACAAAGTTGTACTCACGGGCTGAGCGGGTGACTGGCGCGCCGTGTGTCAGGTGTCCGCCGTGTGCCAAATCCATCGCCAAAATGGTATCGCCCGGCTCGCACCACGCATAATACACCGCCTCATTCGCCTGGGCGCCGGAGTGCGGCTGGACATTGGTGTGATCAGCGCCGAATAGCTTTTTAGCGCGGTCAATCGCCAGCTGCTCAACTTGGTCGGTATTATCCTGACCACCGTAGTAGCGTCGGCCGGGGTAGCCCTCAGAGTATTTATTAGTAAAGACACTGCCCAGTGCTTTGAGTACGTCTGGTGAGACGTAATTTTCACTTGGGATCAGCTCAATTCCTCGTTGCTGTCGTTTTATTTCCGCCGCAATTAAATCGGCAATTTGTGTATCTTGCATAACACTCCCTCCTTTTCCTTTATTATAGCACTTTACATCATATATCATGTGTGATATATTGTACGCTATGAGCATGAATGACTATCTCCAAAAAATCGGCGTTATTATCAATGAAAATCGTAATCGTAAAGGCCTCACGCAGACGCAACTAGCGGAGGCTATTGGTACATCACAAAGTGCCATCAACCGTATCGAGAACGGCGGTCAAAATATCAGTGTCGAGATGCTAATGAGGATTAGTGATGTACTCAACTGTAACATCGTTACGCTCAATCACTCGGGCAAGATGAACTTTCGGGTGCATGGCGGTAAAAAACTTTCTGGTGATATATCGGTCAAAACGAGCAAGAATGCGGCCGTGGGGCTGCTCTGCGCCAGCTTGCTCAACAGGGGAAAAACGACGCTACGTCATGTGGCGCGTATCGAAGAGGTTAACCGGATCATTGAGGTGCTCAACTCGATTGGCGTTAAAACCCGTTGGCTGCGAAAGAACGACCTGGAGATTATACCACCGGCGCGGCTGAGGCTGGAGGATATGGATATCGCTGCCGCTAAACGCACGCGTACCGTGATCATGTTCCTTGGCCCGCTGCTTCATCAATACCATGATTTTCGGTTGCCGTTTGCTGGCGGCTGCAACCTCGGTAAGCGCACGGTAGAGCCGCACCTGTCAGGCCTGAAGCATTTTGGTATGCAGGTAGAGGCCGAGGGTGGGTACTATCATGCGCGCGTCGAGCCAACAACGGGCGATCGGATAATTTTATTGACTGAACGCGGCGACACGGTGACGGAAAACGTTATCATGGCGGCGGCGCTGTCACCAGACACCACCATCATCCGCAACGCCAGCCCGAACTACATGGTGCAGGATGTGTGTTTCTTCTTGCAGAAATTGGGCGTGACCATCGAAGGAATTGGTACGACAACGCTGAAAATCACGGGCCGGTCGCACGTCAATACAGCAGTTGATTATTGTCCGTCTGAAGACCCGATCGAGGCGATGAGCTTTATCGCGGCGGCCGTGGTGACTGATTCAGAAATCACGGTGCGCCGGGCGCCGATTGAGTTTTTGGAAATTGAGCTCGCAACATTGGCTGAAATGGGTTTGCAATATGAGTTAAGTGAGGAATATGCAGCCGATAATGGCCGAACTCGTTTAGTGGACATTACACTGAAACATTCCGAGCTGGTTGCGCCAAAAGACAAGATTCACGCGCTGCCGTTTCCGGGGATTAATATGGATAACTTGCCGTTCTTGGGGCTGATTGCGACCGTCGCTAAAGGTCGGACATTGGTGCACGATTGGAGTTATGAGAATCGAGCAATTTATTTCACCGAGCTGAGTAAACTGAATGCGCAGATTGAGCTGGTTGATCCGCATCGGGTGTATATCACTGGCCCGACCAGGTGGAAGTCCGCTGATGTTGTGGCACCACCAGCGCTGCGGCCGTCGGTTGTGGTACTGCTCGCTATGTTAGCGGCACCGGGCGTGTCAATCTTGCGTGATGTGTATTCAATTAATCGCGGCTACGAGGAACTAGCGCAGCGGCTTAATTCGCTGGGTGCAGAGATTGAAGTTATTACCGAATAGTTACGGAGTATGTTGCTGCCGGCCCTATTTGGTTGTATGCCGGGCGGGAAACAGAAACTTGAGGTAATCCTTGAGCATCCGTGCACCCGATATGATCGGTAGATAGGCCGTGAGCTGGCGATGAATGTACTGCATCAGTAGCTCATCGCTGGCGATAATTTGTGCCGCCCGCCGCATATTAGCGTAGAGCGAGGTGGTCTCGTCCTCTGGACTTACACCGCTCACCTCGAGACAGGCAATTGGCTTGATATCGGCAACGCCACCGTCGCTGGTGGAGATAAGCAGCTTGAGATTGGCAATGTCTTTTTCCCATGATGTACCGCAGGCCTCGAGGCCAATGATCGGCACGTTGATAGCAACATCTGAGCCAATCGCCAGCGCTCGTCCCAGGGTCTCGTCGTAATCTTGAATGTAGTGGACACGCTCACGCAGTGCAGGGTCGCTATCGACGAGTTTGAGGATGGTCAGGAGCTGCTGATACATATCATGATCGCCCTGATGAACTTTACCAGCAAGAATGTAGTGAGCGTTGCTATCGAGTAGAATCTGCTTGAGCACCTCTGGGCGCTCAAATGGTAGATGTGGTCGCTTGTAATTGGCAAATCGCCGCTTGAAGTCAAACACCAGCGCGTCTTCGGGTAGGTGAACTGGATTGTTGTATTGATCCTTGCGCTCCATAAGGACTCGGTTTAGCTCCAGCCGGCCCACGCGTTTGAGCGAGTGAATGGTGCTAGCGGGTAGCGTGGCGATCGCCTCTTGATACTGCTCTGTTGGCAAGCCAAATTTATCAAGGATGGTATGCTCACGATAGGCTTGCAAGATTTCCGGCAGCACCCATGTCTCGAGGTCAATGCCGTTGGTGATGGCGTGAAATTTGACTTTGTCGTTGTTGCGGTCGCGGAAATTTGCCACACGGGCGTGTAGTTTACTGACGCCATTTTTGGCTTCGGTCAGCTCAATTGCTAGCAAGTTTGGCCGCAAGCGGTCTCCCCGAAATTGCTCCATCAGCCAGCAGCGCACAGCATTGCTTTTGAGGTTTGGCAGTACCAATTTTTCAAATTGCGAGCGGTGGAATTCTGGTTCAGCTGCCTGGAGCAGGGTGTGGTTGGTGTAGAGCGTGTGTTTACGCACGTAGACGATTGCTTCATACAGATTCATGCCGTTGGCGCATAGCTCGTCCAGCCGAGCCAGTGCCGCAAAAATTGTTGCGGTTTCATTGAGCTGAATGACAGCTGGCTTAATGCCCAGTAGCTTCAAGGCCTTATAGCCGCCAAACCCAAGCGCCACTTCTTGGTAGAGCCGGTGATCACCCGAGCCTTCGCCTTCGTACAATTGCCCAAAGTTTGGCTCTGAGATGGTGACAAATTGCGTTGAGCCGAGTGTCTTGCGAAAGACGCTGAGGCTAGCGTCGGGAAAGCCGGCGGAGCTAACCGAAACCTCATCAATATAATGAAAGCCATACTCCTGGGGTGAGACCTTCTCAACGTATTCAGTTTGTGCGAGGTCGGTAATTTTTTGGTGTGACTCACTGCGGTAAAACGGTGTCACTACCACAAACGGCACTTCTAATTTTTCAGCCACCCGTCGAGTATCTGCCGCCAATACGCCCAGGCCGCCGCCGCCTTTGATGCCGTTGGCTTTGTCATAAATTTCCATTGTCCAGTAGACATACGGCCGCGACTCAGACAGTTGATGTGTTAGGCTGCTGCGCTCAATCACGTCATAAAATTCGGAGGCGTCTTCGATGTCCTGTGGCTGGTATGGTGAAGTGTTTGTGTATGAATATGAATCCATGATGCCCTTTTTCGCGGATTGAAATTATCTTGCATTGGTGCGGGTGGGGAGAATCGAACTCCCATCTCAAGTTTGGAAAACTTGCATACTAGCCGCTGTACTACACCCGCGAGCTTGCACTATTGTACCAGAAAGATGCTATAATGTGAACATGCCCTGATAGCTCAGCTGGATAGAGCAGAGGACTTCTAAGCCTAAGGTCGTAGGTTCGAATCCTACTCGGGGCGCCAGGAATGATCGAAGGAGGGTCGTATGGATGCTAGCGGTAAGCCACGAATGTCGCGTCGGTTGATTCAGCGCCTGACGGCACATCAGCCGCGAACACAGGCGGCATTTGGTAATACCGGTCGAAGTCGTCGAGTAAGCGACCGCAACTGCGATCGCCAGCGAATCGGGAATTATCAGTCATCAGCGCTGGGTGCGCGCGGCTATGTACCATCAGCAAGCACCGACGATATAGCGGAAGACCATGACACGACTAGCGACGTTCCGCTCTCTAATCGTACCTTTGTGGGTAATTCGCTGCGCCAAACAGAGCCGTCGTCGCCATCACAAAATATCCCAGGCGGTGCACCGCTGGGCGGTCCAACCGGTGGCAATAATACTACTCGCTCACAATCATCGCCTCGATTTCAAGAACCGCCTTCGCGTGGCCATGATCCATTTTCATAAACAGTATAATTTACCAGGCATACTAAAACCCCAGGCAAACTGGGGTTTAATAATTCCTTGGAGGGCCAGGAGGGGCTCGAACCCTCGACACCCTGCTTAAGAGGCAGGTGCTCTAACCAGCTGAGCTACTGGCCCAATCAGTCCAGATTATAGCATAATGAGCGTTAAAGGTAAACATAACGTCGCACCTTTTGCTACGGACAATGCTTGGGGCGAATGATGGGGCTCGAACCCACGGCCTCCGGAGCCACAATCCAGCGCTCTAACCAACTGAGCTACATCCGCCAAGCTTCCCGATTATACCACAGGCGGCTACCATCCTCAAGGCGCTCGACGTGCTCATGCTGATTTGCTACAATCAAACAATGAAATCTCTCAATGGTGCAGAACTCGCGTCGTTTATCAAGCAGCGTCAGGCCAAGCAAGTGCGCATGCTCCGTCAAGCGCACCACATTCAGCCGCGCCTCGCCATCGTCACCGATTCGGACAATCCGGTCATCGCCACCTACATGCGCCTCAAGCAGCGCTACGGTGCGGATATTTTGATTGAGGTAGAAATTTGTCGTGTGGCGACTCGTCAGCTACCGGAGACAATCGCGGCGCTGAACCAACGCGATGACGTCCAGGGAATCATCGTCCAACTGCCGCTTGCTGAACCAGAGCGGACTGATCAAATTGTGCGGCTGGTGGCACCGGAAAAAGACGTCGATGGCCTCAATTCTGAGCGAACGCTGTTTGACCCGGCGACACCGATGGCCATCAATTGGCTGTTAGCGGGCTATAGTGTGGAGCTAGCCGGTAAAAGGTTGGCTATTGTCGGGCGTGGGCGGCTGGTTGGTGCGCCGCTCGAGCGGATGTGGCGAGCGTCGGGGCTGGACGTAACGGTATTTAGTAGGGGTGATGATTTATCGCGACTACACGAATATGATGTCATCGTCACGGCAACTGGTGTGGCAGGACTGATTCAGCCGAATATGATCCGGCCGGGTGCAGTGGTGGTTGACGCAGGAACCGCCTCGGAGGATGGCAAGATTGTTGGTGACGTGGCACCGGCGAATCGGACGCGCACCGACATTCACTTGACACCAGAAAAAGGCGGCGTCGGCCCGCTGACAGTGAGCGCATTGTTTGATAATGTCATCACGGCGTGCCTGCGCCGGGTTAATATCCGGTAGAAACTCACGGCTTTGTAATGACTGATTTGACCTGGGCGACAACTTGGCGCGGGGTGAGGTTGGCCTTGACAATGTAGCCTTGGATGCCAAGTGAACGCATCTCGCGCGGGGCTTCTTCTTCGCCGAGGTTGGTCAGTACGATAACCGGTATGGTCTTGCCCCACGCATGTGAGCGAATATGTCGCAAGGCCTCGGCTCCATTCATCTCTGGCATCTGGATATCAAGCAAAATAACATCTGGACGAAACGATTCGACGAGCGCCACGCCAATTGTACCATTACTCGCTAGCCGCACGTCAAACCCATCAGCCTCGAACTTCATTCGGTACATCTGACTGATCGTCGCGTCATCTTCAACGATAGCAATTTTAACCATAATTGTATTATAGCAGGCAGTGGTGTATTGTAAAACTAGCACTAAAAGGTGGGCAAGATGACAATAGAGCAGCGTGAAAGCGTAACTATTCAGCCAGAGCGGTATGGTCAGGTTGAGTTGTCAGAGCGCAGGGCGGAACTTGAGATGGATCGGTGGCGGATTCATCCAGTGCCGACGTGTGACCGATATCAGACGCAATCCCACGAGAAGGTAGTGGTGGAGCTAGAAGAGCTGACTGGTATGGGCTTTCATGGTGATTGTGATCTTAACGCAGCGATTGGGCGTCAGCGAATGAGGATTGATGATACCAATCCAGCGACACGTGAGTTGATCGCTCGGGTTCCTGGCGTCGAGGATTGGCTGGAACTGATACCGACGGCGGCAGCACTGGACTTGTTATATGATCCGAGTATTGAGCAATTAGCGAATGGCAAGCCGGTTTCATCAGTGGTGCGCGACTGGGCTTGTAACATTTTGGATGCGCACGGTATTCGTAGTCGCGGTAAAATTGTTCAGGATATTCTTGCCGGGCATGTTATTGATCAAGCGTCTCTAGGCGCCACAGAGCAGCGGTGGGTTAGTCTAGCTTGCGGCGCTGCTCAGCCAGTTTGTCAGGCGCTCCGGCACATCAAAGAGAATGGTCATGCTGTGCCGCGAGTCACACTGGTTGATCTTGACCGGTCGGCACTTAGGGCTGCGCAAATGTATGCTCAGACAGCAGAGGTTGAGCAGTTCATTGATATTCTCCGTATGAATATTCTGCACCCTCAGGGTTTAGCCTTGCCCGCAGTAGACGCGCAAACGAACGTGGCAGCTCGAGCACTGCGGCGACGGGTTGGCCTTGAGGCAGCCGCATATGATGCAGTCGATGCTGTTGGAATTTTGGAGTATGTGCCCGAGGCGCTTTCAGATGAAAGTCCGACGGCGTTGCGGGTTAATGCCGCAACTTTCCTAGCTAATGCTGCCCAACTGGTGAAATCCGGCGGACTGCTGCTAGTCGGCAATATGCGCGATACGCATCCACAGCTAGGCTTTACGCTTAATGTTGTGCAGTGGCCACATATCCAGCCTCGGTCAATCGAAACAATGCAGCGGATTGTGGAGGTGGCGGGTCTGGGTGATTGGCGGGTTGATGTGTATTGTCCTGATGATGGTGTCTACGCAGTATATGCTATGCGTAGACCGGAGTTTGGTGATACACTATAGACATGATAGGGGAGTGGGCATGGAAATAGCGGGGCTGATCATTGCCGGGGTAATGTCGCTGATATTCGGTATTATGGTTGTAGCTAATCAACCACAACAGCCGGCAACCCGGTTCTTTTTTGTGCTGACGGTTGGCATTGCCCTGTGGGCACTAGGTGTTGCGGCATTTTTGGTGACCAATGATCTGGCGGCGGCACTGATATACCTGAGGATATATTACATCGGAGCAGCGCTAATTGCGGCAGCCATGATCTCGGTGGCGGCTCACATCGGTGCACGGCGAACAACGAAATACGTGCCAATCATCGCCTGGGTGCTATTTGGCATTGTTGCTTCGGTGATTATTGTGCGAGTTGACTGGCTGATAGTGCAGGTGGCGCTGAATGACCATACGGTTGTGATCCATCCGATCGGCTATTTCATCTATATGGCATATTTCATGCTGCTGTTTTTGGTAGCACTCATCATCCTCGCTCATCAAGCTCGTCGTCGCAGCGCCCTCTTGGTGCGCTCTCAGCTACGACTTATTTCCTATGCCTATGGCATTGCTGGCAGCGTAGGCATGGTATTTAATTTACTGCTGCCGGCTGTCGGTTGCTATGACCTCATCTGGATTGGGCCACTGAGCACCTTTATTTTTATACCGTTGGCGTACCTGACGATTGTCAAGCATCGTCTCTTCGGTCTGAAAGATGCAGCGGTACGAACAATTGCGTACGCCATGCTGCTAAGCTTACTAACGATCGTATACTACGTGGTAACCTACAGTATTTCGGCAATTGTCAGCGCATTGAGTGGTCATGATACCGGCGGAATATCGGGATTTTGGGGTGTACTGGCAGCATTATTTTTAGGATTCCTATTTCAGCCAACCAAGCAGTTTTTTGACCGGCTAACCGACAAGCTATTTTATCGGCAAGGTTATACTATCGAAAGCTTCGTTGATGAAATTGGTCAAATCTTACTCCATACGATGGGACTGCGGCTGCTGACGACTCGACTGGCAGCGTGTTTGACGCGACTTATCAAGGCGCGTCAGGTGATTTTTGCGGTGTATGATGATGGCCGGTTTCGGATATTTGGCTCGCATGGACATACCCGTCCGCCGCAGGTAGATCTAACGGAGTTAGCGGTGCAGTATCAGCTTGAGCAACTTGATGACGTAGCGGTCGTTGAGTCACTACCAGATCGCTTGCGACGGACGATGAAGCTACAAAAAATTGCTATTATCATGACACTATCATTGCAGGATGACATAGTTGGTTTTGTGTTGATCGGTGAGAGTCAAAAGAAGAACTACGTCGAGCGTGACCTCTCGATGCTTCGGGCAGTTCGTGGTGAGCTAGCGATTGCCATTAAAAATGCTCAGTCGATGGAGGAAGTGAACGAATTGAATACCGAGCTGCAGCAGCGTATCGAGGCAGCGACGCAGGAGCTGCGGATGAGCAACCAGCAGCTACAGCGGCTGGACGAGGCAAAAAATGAGTTTATTTCTATGGCATCACATCAGCTGCGGACACCATTAACCAGCATCAAAGGCTATCTCGACATGCTACTCCAAGGTGATCTCGGCCCAGTTCGTCCGACGCAAAAAGCTGTTCTGCGCGAAGCCTTTTCCTCGAGTGAGCGCATGGTGCAGCTGATCAATGACTTTCTCAGCATCTCTCGCTTACAGACTGGGACATTCACAATGAATCGTCAGCTGGCTAGTCTCAGCGATATTGTACAAAGTGAAATAGCCTTATTGAAGGTTGTCGCCAAGCAGCACACTATTACTCTATCGGTCCACATTGATGAGGATGTTCCGACCCTAGACATTGATGCTGAAAAACTCCGTCAGGTTGTCATGAACATGGTTGATAATGCGATCTTTTATTCTAAAGAACGAACAACTGTCAAGGTGTCGCTTTGCTGTGATACGCAGGAGGTAGTGTTTACCGTTGAAGACCAGGGTATTGGTGTGCCAAAAGCCGAGCAGTCTGGTGTGTTTGGTAAATTCTTTCGTGCCTCAAATGCTCGCAAGCGTCGTCCTGATGGCACGGGTGTGGGCTTGTTTCTGGCGCGTAAAGTTGTGTTGGAGCACGGCGGCTCAATGATCTTTACCTCGAAAGAAAATAAGGGCAGCACGTTTGGTTTTCGTCTGCCACTTGATAGGTCGGCCGCTAACAAGAAAAAGGTGACAAGTCGCTAAGAAATATTGATTATCGGAACAGACTAATAATACCCGTGATGATCACAATAACGATGATGACTATTACTACGCCGATGCCGACACCACGCAGTAATTTTTTGCGTTCGTATAGCCACTGACCGGCCGACGAGCGGCTGACCGCCTGGATGCGCGTGACACTGGGTCGAGTTGTTGCGGCGTCAACGCCAGAGTATTTCTTAGAGCGCTTTTTCTTCTGCTTTGCCATAATAATATTGTACCATGAAATACCCCTCGGGGTGCGAGGGGTATCCACGTTAACCAGAGTTATGATTACACATGACGTCGACTAATGAGGTAAGCAACCCCAGCAGTGAGCAGGGCGCCAAGACCCAGTCCACCAACGAGCGTGTCGGTGGCGTTACCAGTCCGTGGCAGTTCGCCAACGGTTGTCGGTGCAGCAGGTGGGTTGGTGGTTTGTGCGCTGCCTGATGTTGATGGTGACTGCTGATTGTTGTTGGCTGATGGCTGTTTCGGTTGGTCTGGTGTTTTTGGTTCAGGCACCGGTGTAGCCGGCCGAGTTGGATTTACTGGTTGGGTCGGTGTCGGCTGTTTCGGATCGGTCGGCGCTGGTTTTGGTTGCGGCGTTGGCTGTGGTTTTGGCTGCGGAGCTGGGGCCTGCGGCTTGGCCACCTCTATAGTAACACCACTGCAGTTGTTATGGCCCTCGAGCGAAATTTGATCACTCTTGATGCAGGTTGTACTAGTCAGTGTGCCCGCGACATATTGCTTGACAATAGCGTCGACAGTAAATGTTTTTGACTCATTTGGCTTGAGCTCACCAATCAGCGTCTGCCAGGTATTATTTTGAATTGTACCAGCGGATGCCTTTAGGTAGGCTACCCCTTGTGGTGCGGTATTGGTAACATACGTGTCATGTATAGTGGCGGTCCCTGTGTTGGTAACGGTTACTCGGTAGGTAAAGGTCTTATTGACGGTGACTTTTTTGTGCTGCGCGCCATCAACAGTAGTTCTGACGGCAAACCCCAGTGTAATTTTTGGTGGTTTATCTGGGATTGGTTCAGGTTTCGGATCAACTGGTTTCGGAATTGGCGTTGGCTTTGGTTTTGGATCCGGTGTTTCGCCAGGGACTGTGGCCTGCTTAGCGCAGGCATCGCTGGTCACCATTTCTTCTTTACCATTCACATCAACGACAATAAAGGCTTTGACCGTGTATGTGCCCGGTGTGAAGCCCTTGAATTCGTTACCAGTTTGATACACCTCTTTACCCTTAGCATCGTAGACCTTGTAGATCGTCGTTTTATATGTCGCACCATCACGGGCAGCGTACTTGACTGAAAACTTGAAATTAGTAGCTGAAAACTGATCAATACTGAGCGCATTACAACGATAAACTGGCGTAGGTTTCGTATTCGTCGGTGTTTGCGTATTGGTATTAGTCGAATGATTGGAATCTAGTGCCCATAATGTGGTTGGCACTACTGTCGCTACCGCAACCATCGCTAGAACTGCATAGTGGCGCAGTGACAATGAGCGGAATAGTGATGACAAATTTCGCATAACTTCCTCCTTTATCCTCGTAACTCTACGTAGAATACACCAAAATGATGAAAAAGTCAATTTTCGCATGACTGGATAGCTAGACATAATATTATCAATCTGCTACAATACGATCTGTTTAATGGCCTCATCGTCTAACGGTTAGGACACCAGGTTTTCATCCTGGCAATCGGAGTTCGATTCTCCGTGAGGTCACCATCAAAGGATTTATCATCCATCAGGATGCGAAACAGCTCGTTTACCTCTGGTAGCGGGCTGTTTTTGTGAGTTCCAAACTTTATTTCGTCGTAGGTTGGTGTTTTATTGAAAATGGTGGCGAAAAAGGCGGCTTTTCGCAGTGGATTACAGAGGTCAAGCAGTAGATCTGGCAGGTGTTCCAAAATATATTTGGCGTATTGCAAGACTTGGTCAAATTCGGCTTGTAGGTTGGGCTGATTGGCGATTTCTTTGTCTAGGTTTGCTAATTCGTTTTCGGCGCTAATAATATCCTCTTCCAGGTACGCAAGCGCCGTTTCGCTCGTAACAACGCGCATTCTGTCCACGGTCGCCCGAATTTGGTTTTGCAGGCTCTGGCGGTGCTCTAGGCGCTGCTGATTGGCTTCTAGCTGCTTTGCTTGGCGTTCGCGCCACAGCTCGGCAATAGCAGCGATAATGTCATCAACATACTCTGGTTTTACAGTAATAGTCCGCACAAAATCCTCAAGCGTCTTGTCGAACTCGGGCTTGGGTACGCGAAAATAATGCCCGTTGCGACTACAATGATACGCCGGATAATACGCGCCCATCTTGCCACGCGAAGCGCTGCCAGAAAGAGTTTTGCCGCACCTCGGACAAGCAACGACCTGTTTATACGGATATTCTGGATTGTAAATTTGTTTATTTTTCAAATACTCCGGCACGGCTCTACGCTTGATGGTTATCATGTCGCGACTGTCAATCTCCACAAAAATCCGCCCGCGATTCGCTTCATTAAAAAGCTCGACGCTAACCAATCCATCAAACTGCGCTTTGACCGGCTGGTCATGTGTCCATTTTTCTTTAATGATACCGCAATAAACCAGTTTACTGGCGTACTGGTCGATCATTTTGGCGGTCATTTGCTTGCCGCCAATTTGCCGCTTAATTTTCGTTCGGTCGTATTTGTCGCGCACAATCGTAACACGCGAGCGAAAGCCCATTGAATTTAGCTCGTCGGCGATTTGCTGATTGGTATAAATATGAGCGGCGCGCATTTCAAAAAGTTTGATGATAAATTTTGCCTCGTTCTCATCAGGCTTCAAAATCGTGTGCCGACCATTTTTCGTATCCACCTTGACACTGCGAAAACCATAGTGCGGACGGCGCATCCAATAACCGAGCTGCGTGTAACGAATCTCCGCACCAATCATCCGACTCATAATGTCGCGCATCTCATCTTTGGCGCGTTCCGCTTCCAAATACTCCGACTTTTGCGTCGGGTTAAACTCGCTCCAATAATACTTAAATCCAGTGTGCTCCAGCGTGTTTATTTGCTGCTTGCCAATCACGCCATACATATCCTCAAGGGCGATGCCTAGACGCGTCAACTGTCGTTTCAACGGCGAATAATAATCGCCGCCGCCGCGCGTAAAACGGTCGATTGACTTAATCAGCACAACTTGAAAACCTTTGCTTTTGTCCTTGCAAACGTCGATTACTTTTTGCATCGGCTGCGTTTCGTGCGACGCCGATTCAAGCAAAATAATCGTCTCGGTAATTATGATATTGTGTGCCTTGGCGTAAGCTTCGCCTTGCTCGCGCTGGGCTTCGGGCGAGTCACCATCAAGACCTTGCTTGTCAGAAGAAACGCGTATCGCCAACAAACCAATTCGCGGCTGATTATTTGGAGACATTTTTATCATCCTCCAGTATCGTAATTAACTTCTTGGCAAAAGCGCCGTCTTCGATGATTTTCTCGACGATTAAATTTGCCACCAGCCTAATCCGCTGCTCAATCGTGAACGAAAATTGCTCCACTAGCGGGGCTTTTGGTTTATTTTTACTTCCTTTTGGTCGCGCCATAATCCCTCCTGTCGCGACTCGTCATAACATCAACTAGACTTGGACTGCTGCGGACGTCCGCGCCCGGAACGCTCCTGCAAATCCTTTTCAATCAGCTGCTTCAGCTCTTTATCGCCAACCGTCGCTAGCGCTTTTAACACCAATTCTGTCAGACTCATGCCTTGGCTATAAGCAACGGCTTTGGCTCGGTTGCGCACTTCTTTTGACGTGTCGATTTGTAGTTGAACTCTTGATTGACTCATTAATCCTAGTATACTACACGGGATGATAACCAAAAAGCGCTACTGTTTGAAGCCTAGTTTTTCGTGTTATTAACGAGCCAGTTTTATGATTAAACCTCTACTTAAATTGTACTATTTGTACTACAAATATTCAATAGTTTTTAGCAATTTTATGATGTAAAATATACCGAATATCGATATACAGTATAATTCATCTATAAAACTACTGTTATATATTGCTATTTTTCTCTTCTTTCTATATAAATATACTAGAAAGGAATCGTGAAAGGCTGATAATGAAAATAGACAAACGTTCAGCGCTCAAGCAGGGACAGATAGACATCCTGGAAACGCTATACAAATATCGGTTCGGTAGTCGTCAATTGTTGGCAGATAGTCTGGGTATTAAGTCGGGTTCAAATTTGTTTGAAAAGTTGAATGTACTGATGAAACATGGTTTTGTGGCTAGACGATATGACAAAAGCTATAAATTGCGGGGTGTGCCGGCAGCGTATTATTTGACACCAAAAGGACTTAAGCAACTGCAATTGATTTACGGCAGCGAACGCGTTACTAACGCCATCATCAAGGCGAGCTACCGCGACAAAGTCGTTGGTCAATCATTCGTTAATCATGTAGTTAATGTGTATTCGTGCACCAATAAACTACAGCACCAATATCCACCGCTAAAAGTATTTTTGCGGCGCGAAATGGCGCTTTATAGCTATTTTCCGGCTAATCCGCCCGACGCATTTTTGTCGCTCAAAACAGCCGATGGGTTGCGGCGATTTTTCTTTGATGTCGTACCTAAAGACATGCCGCCTAGCGCCATCAATCGCCGTCTGGTAAATTATATGGAATTTTTCGATGATGGCGGCTGGGACGCGACGAACAGCAACCTACCGAGGTTCTTATTTTTGCTGGAAAATCCAGCCACAGAAAACCGCTTGCGGCGCGCTGCTCATGCCGTGCGCAGTCGGTTTGACTTGGATGATGAAGTTGAGGTATATACAGCGACGGCTGAGAACTTGGTGCGTGAGAGTTCTGCTATTTGGTCGAATATTGACGAGCCTGGTGAGCTTCTTTCCTTAGATGAGTTGTAAAATAATCTAAGGATACGTATATGTCAATCGGCCGTGCGATGATTGCAAGGCGCGCCCTCCGGCGAGCTTGCAATGGTCGCACGAAAGCCGCCGCATAACTTTCGGGGCGAGGCTTATTTCGCAAATGACAGACAGATGGCGCGTTTTGTGCGTCAGCGCAGTACGCGCTAGTTGGCTTGTCTTTTTGTGAAATAAGATAACGATTCATCAACTAATATTGCCAGCCTCCGACCTAGACTCGTTCATTCTTACCTCCGCTCATCTTGACTGCACCAGCAAGGCGCATGTCGAGTGAGCGAGGTAAGTATGGACGTTGTTGGTGATGTAAATTGAGTGTGAAATTAATAACTAAACTGTCTTTTTTCCTGGGCAGTTTCTCGTCGTGTCCAGGGACGGTGAAGCTAGCGATTATTCTCTATAATCTCTTGCCAACTGACACGACCGAGAGAGGTTGCAAGTAAGTCACCTAGTAAACTCGACTATTCTAGACTGCCTTTAAGCTCGTCTCGAATCAACGGCTCAAGTCGCTCGGCTTGTTCATATTCATCGTATGTTTTGATGATGCGGCGCGCCGTATCGCAAGTACATTTCGCCGTTCGCTAGCCGCAGATTCATTACCTACATCTCGCGATTACTCCACCCACTATAAGTGGCGATAGTTCCTACTTGCTTTGCTAAGATCGGCATACTTCCTCCTTTACTTTACGTAACGGAGTCTACGTACAGGCTCGCACGGCAAACCTGTCACGGGTGGAGGTTCCCCTGAAAATGCCACTTTAAAAGACGAAATGATTTTCATGGGCGAATACGACCTTGATAGGTTTGTACGAGCTGTATAATTGGGCGGTACGTGAAGTGAATGTGTATATGGGCTTATCACTTGAGCATGCTTCTAGCAAAACTCCTTACTGAGTCAAATGTGTCATATTCATCTATTAAACTCTTCCTTGTCACCCATCTAACATCGTGAACTTCCTTATACTGTGCGGTAATCTTGTCAGAATCATCAGCCTCAAGAGCAAATACCATATCAAGATGGATATGTTCAACATCTTTCTTGCTTTTTGGTATAATTTGATACATCAAAGCGTACGGTCGTGGAATTTGCGCCTCTTTTATACCTTTTAGGACTAGATCGTTTTCATCATCTTTTATCGGTATGGCCATTACGCCAGTTTCCTCGTAAACTTCGCGTATAGCTGCCTCATGCGGAACTTCGTTGTCTTCAATATGACCACCAGGGGGCAGCCACTTATTTAAGCCTTTATGATGGATAAGTAGCATTTTGGTACGGTTTTTATTAACAGTATATCCTGTCGCGGTAAAATGTTTTTTATGATCTTTAGTATTTTTGAAAATTGCTTTCATTATACGTTTGCCTCCATACTTTTTACTGATTTGACTATTAATGCTAAGTCGTCGCTCGTTAAACCTTCGTGAGTTGGTAGCGTAATAATTTTGCGTAGCAGACTTTCACTGTTAGGACAATCTGACGCAAATTTTTTAAATATTGGCATTTTATATAGAGGTTTAATTTTGAAACGGTATGTATCGGAGACAATACCACTATCAAATAGTCTTTTGCCAACACTACTATTATTGTAGTCCTCTGACGTAATCATCAATAGCATCGCATAGTAATTTGGTTGCGACTCATTTTTTATAGCGACCTCTCTTAACCAACCAATGTCACTGATACTTTCTTTAATTCTATTTGCATTCTTAGTTCTAGATTCTATCTTTTTATTTAATTTATCAATTTGAGCAATACCTATGGCGGCAGATAGAGCAGTAATTCGAAAATTCAAACCAAACAAATAGCCATATTCACCAATATGGTCTGGAAAACGCGACAATTCAGACACAGGTTTTCCAAAATCCCTAACCTCTATTAGGCGGTTTGCGACTTTGTCATCATTAGTAATGACAAAGCCTCCCTCTCCAGTTGAGATAAGTTTACGTTCTTGTGTGCTAAAAAAGCCCGCATCACAGAACGTCCCCATATATTTACCCTCGTCTATAGACCCATGGCAATGAGATACGTCCTCAATAAAAGGTATGTTTTGACTTTTGGCATAATCACGTATCTCGCCTGAATTGATTGCGTATCCCCACATAGGGACGGAAACTATCATCTTCGTCCTCTTTGTAGTCTTATTTTTCAAATCATCAATATCAAATCCAAAAGACTCTTTTGTGTTATCAACGAATACAATTTGTGCACCCACTGCCAATATAGGCAATGCTGACATGACGGGTGCGGATGGCGATAAAATAACCTCGTCACCTGGACCTATGTTATATGCATACAAAAGAGCATGTAGGGACGATGTTCCGCTTGAAAGAGCTATAGCATGCTTCACTTTGAAGAAAGCAGCCAACTTATACTCATATTGAGTGACTACTTCAGAGGTTCCGGCAAGTTTACGTGTCTTAAAAGTTTTTTGTATTTCGAACATCTCATATTTGTCGAAATTAATATACTTATTCTCCAACATACATATCCTCTAGCTGGTCAATTATTTTATAAATGGGGAGCATATCATGTAACTTATTATAATGCTCCGTCTCGCCTTCCTTGATTAATTTCACAAAGTCTCTAATCTCCTGCTCAAAGCCGGATCTTCTTCCGCCGCTCATCACCGGACTGCTGTTCCACGTTTTTTCCCACCATTTATCGTATAGAGTAGACCTTATGTGTAACTCGTTTAGTGAGTCTATGTCTGCAACGCCTTTACTTCCAAATACATTAACACTCCAGTTAAAGTAAGGGGCAGACGATCCCGTAACGATATTAGCCGTAAAAGGTTCTCCGTCCTTATTTTGCATGCTTATAATTATATTAAGAAATAGGCCATTGTCTTTTTTGAGTAACTGCGCATCAATCAGGCTTACGATTTTCCCAATTTCTAGTAATAAGCCTAACGGGTGTATAGCCTGCGCTAATAATATCGAACGTATAGTATTTAGCCCCCATAAAGGTTCTTTTGGTTTATCTGCGTAATGAGTCACGTTGACCAAAAGAGGGTCGCCAATCTTGCCTTGCTGTATGAGGCTATTTAGTTTTTGAAAGGATTCAGAAAAGCCAAAATTTAAGCCAACGACAACGGAGGATACTTCATGCTTATACTCCCTCAGAAGAGTTTCCAGTTGCTGAGTTGATTCGACTGGCGGCTTCTCTACTAACACAGGTAATTTCTTCTCTGCTGATAGCTTGATTACTTCATAGTGTACGCTAGGGTACGATACAGCGATAACCCCGTCAAGAGATTCTTTTGAAATCATCTCTTCAAATCTAGAATATCCTATGGCGTTTAGTCTATGAGATTGAAATGATAACCTATCACTATTTGTGTCACAAACCGATTTTATGCAAATATCTCCCACCGAAGATATAGCAGGCATTATGTTGTCTGCAAATTGTTCCCCAAGACCTATTACCCCTATATTTAATATCTGATTATGGTTTGAGCGATTAACCGACACAGCAACTACACCTTTCTACCAAAGTGTTATTTTTTAAGTTATGATCGAAGAACTTCATGTTCACCATTTTATCATGATTCTATTGTTCATAACTATTTGTTTTATCTGATGACAGCACCTAAAACTATGCTATACTTTTATCATGAAATCAGCAATCGCTATAATAGGCAATGGATATGTAGGCAGGGCTTACAGTAAGATGTTTCCAGATGCTATTATCTATGACGAACCTAGAGAAGAATTGTTACAAAATAAAGTGAACTACTGGGCTAATAAACAGAAATCACGGGATATTGTAAACTCTTGCCATATTGCAATAGTTTGCGTTCCAACGGAATTGGGCAGTGATGGTAAGTTGAATATGTCTATCGTTAACGATGTAGTGGATTGGCTGCAGACAGACCTTATATTGATTAAGTCGGCACTTCAGCCAGGTACAGCCGATAGGCTAGTAAAAACTACGGGTAAAAATATAGCAGTATCGGTTGAGCTTATTGGCATGGGCAATTACTATGTTGATCCTAGTGAATTCCCAGATCCCACTAATCCATCTAAACACAAAACTTTAGTGATTGGTGGAGATGAGGACACTGCAACTAGATGTGCTGAATTTCTATGGAACAAAATGCAACCAAATATAAAAATACATTTAGTTAGTGCTCTTGAAGCTGAGATTACAAAACTTGTAGAAAATTCATACCCAGCTCTAAAGGTTAGTTTTATAAACGCTCTTTATGAACTATGTAAAAGTGCCGATGCTAATTTTATCAAGGTACAACAAGCATGGTCGTCAGACTCCAGAGTAGATGGTTTTCATATGAGAACTCTCTCATGGAACAGGGGATGGTCATCTCACTGTTGGTCAAAAGATGTACCCGCCTTAGCCACTTATGCAGAAGAAGTGGGTGCAAAAACTATGTCATCAATTTTACGCACAATAATAGATGTCAACCAAGTTCATAGAAACCAGAATGTTGATATTAACTAGCTTTGTTCGTATATTTGGTTATTCGACGTGAGAACGGAGAGGCTTGTCTTTATCTTAGTTCGTATGGACTGACGCTTGTGTTATAAGACTTCAATTCCTTTATTCTTTTATACGTACTAGGTGTCGTTAGTCTATTTATAAAATTACGTAAATGAGGATTCTGTCTTTGACAGTCTGGTAATAGTTTACTTAAGTTGTTCGCCTCTGCCATATCCTCGCAGCTTTCGCTTTCTCGAATTAACCTAGCGACGCCAATTAAGTATTCTACTATTCGCTCTGCTACACCCTCATTTACTTTGAGTAGGCTTACAATAGCCGCTTTATTAAATCTGCTCAGCAAATTGTCTGGGTGGGCTGTAACCTGATCTATCTCTCTGTAGAAAAGCAACGTTAAAGACTTTAGATTCTCTTCAATTCTCAAGGGGATGTCTTTACTCATAGACACACCGTCTTTGGATAAATCATGGAAAGCAATTGCGTGCCTATTTATAACGTAAGCCATATTTTTACCCATCTCATTTGCTGTCATGCAGGTTGGTACATTAGACCAAACAGTAAAATCTCTAAGAAATAGATCTTTTTCGGAGTGCTTAGCGCTTACATTTTCTGCGAACGACCTTGTAAATAGATAGGCTCCTCGCATCATAGTGCTTAAGATGGCGTCATCTCGTCTGCAGCCAATCTCATCACCCAGCCTTCCGGGCATATCAAGTTTGGCTCGATCGCTCTGATTTTTTTCAATATTACCAATTGACTCAGACTCGTATGTCGGTCTAAGTGTGTTATGTGAATTGTATGTAGCTAGCGGCGGTGCACAAGCATCAATATCTGGATTGTTTTTCCAATAGTCAAAAAGTATTTCAAGAGCATCTGGGGAACAGTAAATATCAGAATCCCAGCTAGCGAGATACTGAGATGATTCGCTCGCTAAATCAATACCAATATTTCTTGCAACAGGAAAGGTTAGAGTTCGATCATAACAATACCTTAAGGCTATGGATCCAAGTACTCTATCTGTACTAAGTGTCCTTTCTAACACTTCGTGTAAGCCAGGATTGAAGCTGTTGTCCATAACTACTACCTCTGTAGGCATATGAGCATTAATTGCAGATTGCGCTAGCGAACGAAGCGTATTTATTGTTTTTGATGGACGCTCCATGGTGGGCATTATGATTGACAATTCTGTAGGACATTCAAGGACGGAGAGTTCTTTGTTTAGTGTGTTCGTGTCGCTGCTACAATCATTAAATACTTTTCTGCCATCAACATAGTCTACTATAGGCCAGTTAAGTGCTTTTTTATTGATTTCAGCCATCTAGATAATTTTCCCAAATTTCCTGTAAGTCCCTGCTAAACCCCGGCAAAAGCCGCTCGTTTTCGGCGCGGTTTTTGATAAATTCGTAGTATTTTCGCTCTTTTTCGTGGATGTCGCCCGCAAAAAATAGCTTTAGAATTTCATCATTGCCTTGTATGTCTAGCTCTTTATATATACTGTGCGGTGAGTTACTCGCCGCGTGTGCATTCGCCAGCTGCTCAATAAAGCCGCGGTAGCATTTGTACGCCTGCCAATTTTCGCCGCGACGGCGGTGCTTGATGTAGCGCAACGAGCCCATCATCACGTCGAAATAATCGTGCTCGGCGCGTGGTTCTGTCCATTTTTTGAATTCAATGCTAGGCTTCTGTGGTTGGTCGTTTTTTAAAATGAGTCTAGAGTTTGGAAAAAACTTGACCTCGCTAGGTAGCGAAAACCCAATGTCAATTTTATGAAACGGGCTCATACCGCTCAGACAAAAAGTTCGGGCAATTTCATGTTCATCATTCTTAATCGTGTAGACCGCGCTCAAGCCAAATTTATCCGCCAAACTTTTACGAGCGTAGGCTTCGGCGGCGGCTGGGTGCGGCGAGGTAGCGGTTAAGTCAATGTCAGAAAGTCCATCACTCTTTTCTATTGCTCGTGAGCCAAAAAGATGCAGTTCGGAAATGTGGGGGTTGTCGGTAAGCACTTTTATAACTTCATCTAATGATGTATGGCTATCTCTCATAGACCCTCTCTAACGTAATAGTCTCTCAGTTTGCTTAAATAAGTTACTATCTGAGCTCTGATGCCACTAACCTCGTGTCCGATGCCGATCGTTGCTCTCATAGAAGGATCTCCTACAAGATTGTTTCTACTAATCATAGAGTCGTCACCTCCGCCCTTTAAAATTATTGGGTAGTTTGTGTGCAGCCATCTATCTCCTCGTTTTAAGGCGTTGAGCATTATTTTTTGCGTTATTGCGTCGTCCTCAAAACTAAACTCCGCAGAGTAGCGAATATCCGGAATCATACCTCTTGACATTGCGGAAGCCAGAAAAATCAACCCTCTTTCATGAATATCTTTCATTCTTTCTACGCGAGGAAAATCAGAGCCCACATTAGCAGGGCAACTACTCATGTCAACACTACCGTCAGGGTTAATCATCTCCCATACCGCAAACCCATGTATTAAGGTCGCCGTTTGTCCGAGCTTTTCAGCTACAGAATTCAGTTTATTAAGCTCTCTAAGGCTTGATTTGTCATAGAGCTGATCATCTGAATCTATGTTCATAATCCATTTAGTCTTAGAACTGGACTTCTTAACAGCCAATGCTGCAACATCAAAACCGTAGTTGCGAACAGGGTAAGCACAGCCCGTTATTGCGGTATAGCTCAGCGCATGCACCCGTCTATCGCCCAGGCTATTTAGGCGTTCAATAGTATTGTCGCTTGATCCATTATCAACCACGATCCATGACCAGTCTCCATTATAGTCTTGTTCGCACAATTTATTGTAGGATGATATTATCTTATCTTCACGATTTTTTGTCGAGGTTACTATAACATATCCCGGAGAGAAGGAGGATATTTGTTCTATAGCATCACCCACTCTGCCCAGCTCTTCTTTTGGAGTTTGACTTTCTATGCGGCTCGCAATTTGTGATTCTTGACTCCCGCTCCCTGTATTCTTGTAGTAATTCATACGTGCAGCATGAAACGAATCATAGTTGCGCAGATAATTTGGAACTTTCATTTTAATATTATTGCAGGTGCTAGGCGGATGGTCAAGTACGGTCTGGTTTGATGCATTAAACGAAATAGTTGACTTAGCAGCTATCTTGTTGTATCTTGTAGGCATGAGGTTGTTGAGCGGTATCTCTGGAGGGCATCTCCAGAGATATTTTATATCAGCCATTTTTGCGCCAAATATACATTTACATCAACGGGAGGTAACCATGACAAAAACTACTGTATCTAAAAATCAGTACGCCGATTCGCGCGATTTCATGACAAGCCTGCTGTTTCGAAAATGGACTATCGCAATCATTCTTTCTCTCGGAGCTGAGACTAAGCGCTATTCTGCGCTGCACCGCTCCCTTCCGGGGGTGACTCAAAAAGTACTCACCGAGCACCTCAAGCAACTAGAACGCGCCGGCATCGTCCGGCGCTTTTTCTATCCGACGATTCCGCCGCGGGTTGAATATGAATTGACGAAAACCGGTCTTGAATTATTGAAGCTAACGGGCGACATAACCATGTGGTTTGATTCTCATTCTGAAGCCCTGCACAAATCCCAGAAAACTTACGACAAGAAACGCGTAACCGTGTTGCGGCGATTATAAGTTACGATTTTTCTCTATCGCGTCCAGTACTTCACGGTGCCGCAATTTTGCTTGTTTTTGCTTACGGCTACTCCGTCGCAGCAGCCGATATGGAATGAACAAAATTCCAAAAACAACATAAATCAGCACATACCAAAGCGCCACAAAAATCCAAGCAAACAAAATGAGCACGGCAGCCACCAAACCAAGCAGCGTCTTCACCGCTGGACTATCCACGTCTGTGATTTTCCAAATACGTTTTGCCGAACCACTAAACGATAGCGGCGAAGATATAACAACCTTTTCGGATTTTAGTTTGCTCATGTTTTTAGTTTACTTGTAATTTTTATTAGTGTAAAGTTAGCAGTCAAATATCATTTTTAGTAAGTTCGTTAATTTAATTTTTAGCTCAAAATAAAACATAGCTACACCTCTATAAATTCAACAAACCTCTCTAGAAACTAACATACTAATATCGCCGTAATAGACTTTTAAGTGCCGTCTTGCCAAGTAAAATGATGCCTGCTAACGTAAAAATAACAGAGGTAAACACAAAGTTCACGCTCTGGTGAAAGGGAGTTTATGGTGTCAAGAAAAACATATTGTTTGGCGGCAATATTTATCGCGGTTGGAGCGCCATTTGTGTTGGCGAACGTAGCCCTAGCTGCACCAGCGGGTGTCAGTAATGTCGAGAATTTTATACGAAGCGTCATCCAGGTGGTGGCGGGGCTAGCCGGTCTAGTAGCGACCGGCTTTTTTGTTGCTGGCGGTTTTACATATATCACTAGCTCGGGAAATCCTGAGCAGCTCGACAAAGCAAAGCGCACTATCACGTGGTCGGCTATTGGTTTGGCTATTGTCATCGCGGCGTTTGTATTGGCGAACATCGTAACGACCTTAGCGCGACAAGCTTTCGGAGGATAACCCGTCCATGTTCGACTTTGTCGATATTTTCACTAGTAATTTAGTGTTATTTGCCGATACGGCTGGCGCCATAAAAACCGTGCGCGACTATGTTTTGCCGACAGCCAAAATCTTATCGGGCATCGCGTCGCTGGCTTGCGCTTTCTTTTTGGCGCATGCTGGCTATATTTACATAACCAGCAGCGGCAAACCAGACCGCATGGAGCACGCTAAAAGTATCGCCAAGAAAGCGGTGATCGGGCTGGTCATCGTACTGGCTGCCGTGACAATAGTTTCTATCCTTAATGGTTCGTATCAAGCGGTGCAAAATCCAAATGACGCAAACCTACCGAACCTACAGGCAGTCACACCCAAATCAGAAAATAACGGCTTGATCGAAATGATCATCAAAGCCGTGACGGGGCTATTGTCATCAATCATCAACGCCATAGCCTCGCCATTTCTGAGCGCGTTAGAATTTTTCACCAAATCAACGCCGCTGATGGCGAGTAATAAAACCGTGTTTAATCTATGGCTGGTGATGGTTGGCATCGCTGATGTGCTGCTGATTTTAATCGTGGCGTTAGTTGGATTTCAAGTCATGAGTGCGTCAAGTTTTGGCTTTGATGAAGTTGAAGTTAAGCACTTGCTGCCACGCATAGCACTGATATTTTTACTAATGAACACTTCAATATTTTTGATTGACGGCATCATTAGTTTGTCTAATGTCCTCATCTCAGCCGTCAATCAAGTTTCGGGTGCATCGACCGTTTGGAGTACGCTCATCAAAGTTGTCGAAAAAACGTCTGGTCAGGGTGTGGCGGCACTGCTGATCATGGTGGTGTTTTTGATTTGCTCGGTCATATTATTGGTGTATTATGTTATGCGTTTAATTACTTTATTCATCGGCACTGTCTTATCGCCGCTAGTGAGTATGCTGTGGCTGGTGCCGGGGTTTCGTGATTTTGCCGAAACTTCGATGAAGACGTTCCTGTCAACAATTTTCGTTTTGTTTGTTCATGTGGTTATTTTGCAACTAGCATCTTCACTATTTTCTGGCATGGCGACCACTGGCGGCAACAATGCTCTGCCCGATACCTTGATGGCGATGGTAGCAGGCATAGCAACTATTCTGACTTTATTAAAAGTTCAAGGCGTGATGATGCAATTTAGTTTCGTTAGCATGGGCGCGCGTAATCTAAAGAAATTGGGTGGTCAGTTTATGAACGGCGTCAGCTACATGACGGGCACTGGCTCGAAAGTGGTACACAAAACTACCCAGCGCGTTAGGGATACTACTCACGCCGCCAAAAAAGCCCGGGTTCACTCGACTCTCGAAACGGTGGCGCGTCAAACAAAGTCGCCGATGAAAGTGAGTTATCTAAACAAAAAAGGCGACGCGGAAATCACCTACGCCGTAAATCCGCGCAGCAAAAATAATCCAACCGTTGTTAATATGCCCGAGTCAAAGCCACTCAAAACCGGCACAACTTACCGTGCCGGATCAAAAATAAAATCGACTAAACAGCGAGGTAAAAAATCATGAAAACGACAGTCGTTCCCGCGCAGGTTACCACCGTAGAAGATCGGATTATCGGCAAGCTCGGTTTTTCACAAATCGTGCTCTTGATGATTCCTGTTTTCTTTAGCGCGGGAGTTTTCGCGCTGCTGCCGCCGGTCATGAACGGTGCACTTTATAAATACGTTTTGATGGCGTTAAGTTTGATGATTTGTGGGATTTTGTCGGTTCGCATTAAGGGTAAAATCATCGCACTTTGGTTGGTGACGGTACTACGTTACAATTTACGACCAAAATATTATTTGTTCAATAAAAACACTACTGCGTTTCGTGATGAGTATAAAAGTACTCCGCGCGAGGATGAAGAACCCATAAATAAACCAGCCGAAAAGCCGCAAAAGCCAGAAAAATTAGACAACATATCAACCATCAAAACCCGCCAAATTATAGATGATCCAACCGCTAATGTTCGTTTTGAAACTGACAAGAAAGGAGGTTTGCATGTTCGGTTTACGAAAGTCAAACGCTAAATCTAGTGCTAGGCGACAGATTGTACTAAAGGGTGTGCGCGACGGAATTTTGTTATTACCGCAGAATAATTATCGGGCAATCTTGTCCGTTTCGGCGCTGAATTTTGAACTGCGTAGCGAGGATGAGCAAGACGCAATTATTGATACCTACGAAAGTTTTCTCAATTCAATTGGTTGGCCGATTCAAATTTTAGTACGTACGCGCGAAATTGATATGGACGGATATTTAGAAGATCTGAACTATCGACTGCAAAGCGAGACGATTCCTGTCTATAAAATTCAACTGAAAAATTACGATGAATTTATTCGTTCGCTCATCACCGACAACAAGATTTTGACGCGACATTTTTATATCATCATTCCTTTTCGACCGACCGACAACAAAGCTGATTTTGATTTAATTCGCGAACAACTCAAACTCCGCATCGATATTATCGCCAAAGGTATGGCGCGGCTCGGCATGCGCGCCGACCAGCTTGATAGCCTCGAATTGCTTGATTTGTTCTACAGTTTTTACAGCCCAGCGCAGGCAAAAATTCAACCGCTAACTGAACGCGCTTTGCAAACAATTCACACCGCGCTCATGCGAGACGGGAGCGAAATTAAATGATTAGAAAATCACGTACACCAATATTTATCAAAAGAATCAGCAACGCAATTAGCGCCCCGAAACGCCGTCGTGACCGCCAGCGCGAAGAGCGGCAAAAAGAACTCAATATCACGTTTGGCGAACAAGACACTCTGGATATTTTATCCTACGCTGGGCTGGAAGAAAATGTTGATTATCTTTGCATTGATGGCGTGTACATGCGCACGCTATTCATTTCTGGATATCCGTTCGTAGCGAGTTCGGATTGGATGGACAGCTTGATTCATTTTAATCACGACATCGACATTAGTTATCATCTACACGAAGTAGATGCCCGAGCGGCACTGCCAAAACTAAATCGTAAAATTACCGAACTTGAATCCATGCGCCGGGCGATGATGCGCGAAGGACGGATTGTTGGCTCGGAAATTACCGACCCACTTGAATCGGCGATTGATTTGCGTGATAAAATTCAGCGCGGTCAAGAAAAATTATTCCAAATGGCGATATACATTTGCATCCGCTCTGAGACTAAAGAAGAACTTGATAAAACCACCAAGTTGCTTGAAGCGAATCTATCGGCACGGTTGTTTTACTCAAAGGTAGCGCACTATCAGCAACTGGAGGCACTGCAATCAATTTTGCCGCGCGGCGAAGATCAGCTGGCGCAAAAGCGTAATCTTGATAGTTCCAGCGCCTCCCTGACTTTTCCGTTTATGTCATCAGAATTAGTCCAGGAATCGGGCATCCTTTACGGTGTCAACAAATCAAACAACTCGCTGGTTATTTTGGATAGGTTTAGTTTACATAATGCTAACTCAATCACATTTGCGCAGTCGGGTGCTGGCAAAAGTTACACCACCAAAGTCGAGATTTTACGCCAACTCATGCAAGGCACGCGTGTCATCGTCATCGACCCAGAGCGTGAATACAAGCGCCTCGCCGAATCAGTAAAAGGCACGTATATAAAATTATCCGCCAAGAGTAAGCAGAAAATTAACCCTTTTGACCTAGCGACGACTGTTCACGAAATTAGTGATTTGTCTGAACATACGCAAGATCTAATGGATGTAATTGGTTTGATGGCTGAAAGTTTAACGGCGCGCGAAAAAGCCGCCATCGACAAGGCGGTTTTGAAAATCTACAAAAAGTCAAAAACCAAACAGCCACTTTTAGAAGATTTATACGCGGAACTTAGGAAATTGGGTCAACTAAAATTATGTGAAAAGTTAGAAAAATATATTTCTGGCTCGTTGGCAGATGTATTCAACGCGCAAACAAATGTTAAATTAGACAACCGCCTGGTCATTTTCGACATCAAAGATTTGCCAGAAAATTTGCGCCAAATTATGATGCTGATTATCTCTAATTTTGTGAAAAATCAAGTCATGGCTAAGCCAGAAAAGCAGCTGTTGATTATCGACGAAGGCTGGATTTTGTTGCAGCACGAGGAATCGGCGCGATTCGTGGCGGGGCTGGTGCGTCGAGCTCGCAAATACTACCTCGGAGTGTCGATCATCTCGCAACAAGCCAATGACTTTCTCAAAAGTGAATATGGCCGCGCCATCGCTTCGCAGAGTGCGCTGCGAATTTTAATGCGCCAGGACACAACGACTATCAAGGGCGTGGTTAACGAATTCAACCTCAGTGAATACGAACAAAGTTTTCTGCTCACCTGTGAACGAGGCGATGCTTTGCTTATCGCCGACCAAAACCATGTTGCCGTTAAAGTTGTGGCAGCCAAGAAAGAGCATCCGCTCATCACTACCAATCCCGCGGAGTTATATTCATCATGAACGGCGCGGCAGTTTTGTTTACAAATTTCGGCTTCAGCATTAAGAAAATTATAGCTATAATCATCGCCACTTTACTGCTTATTTTGATGTTTCCGATTTTAGCTATTTCATCGCTTGGCTTACCGGCAATGAGCTTTTTAGCAAACGCGCCGAGCGCTAAAGCGGCGGAAGAGAGCGGCTTTTATAATGGCGGCGTGATGCCTGGAAACACTTACGCCTGGGGCAACTGTACGTGGTGGGCGTATGCGATGCGCCGGTGGGCAAACAGTCCGATTCCGAACACTTGGGGCAATGCTAATACCTGGGATGATAACGCCAAGCGTGATGGCTACATCGTCAACGATACACCAGCGGCTGGTGCAGTTTTTCAGACTGATGAAGGCCCTTATGGACATGTTGCGTATGTGATAGAAGTTAATCAAATCAGCGGTGATTGGAAAATTTCTGAAATGAACGCGCGCGGTTTGAACGTGGTGTCGCAGCGCACTTTTTCCAAAGAAGTCGCCAAATCGTATAAATTTATTCATAATAAACCAGGAGCACAGCCGTGGAATCCACAGCCGATTACCTCGCCACCGCCTTATGGCTTGGGTCGATAGTTTTAATCGTAATCACGCTTACGATTAGCGCGGTCATTTTGTGGTTGGTGATTCGTTTTGTTTTGAATCGTCGATATTTGCGAACACGAGGCATGGTTTGGCTGGAAATTACACCGCCTGCCACGATCGCCAAAACACCTGAAGCAACCGAGCAACTATTTTCGGTAATTCATGGACATCGGGCGGCGCGCTCACTCAAAGAAAAATTGCTCGGTCGGTCGCCAGTTATGAGTTTTGAAATTATATCAACTAAAGAGCATGGTGTGCGGTATTTGGTGCAGGTCGAACGGCGTCACGCTGCGAACATGCAAAAAGTGATTACCTCCTACATCGCCGACTCAAAGGTTCGCACAGTTGAGCGGAAGAGCGGTGATGATTATCAAGTTATTGAATTTCGAGAAACTGGGCATTACGTCTTGCCGTTAGCTATAAATTCGACGCTAGAGCAACGCGATCCACTCAGTTATGTGATTGGTGCGATGACCAGGTTGGATGACGAAGAGGAAATTATTTTGCAGCTTATAGCAACACCAGCGCGCTTACGTGAAGCAGAAATTTTGTCGCATAAAATTCTCGGCAATGAAAATATTTTGCAATATGTTAGCAGCAAAAATCTATCGATTATCGGCAAGCTGGCTAACTTCTTTGGTAAAATTTCTTCTGGCGTAACCGACCTCGTCAGCGAAATTCATGCTAGCATGACAACCAGTCATCGTAATTATTACGATTCAAAAACTACACCCTCACGGCAACAAACTAGAACGCCGCGAGACGACCGCCCGGCGCGCATGCTCAGCGCTTTTGAATTAGAACTAATGGGAACTATGCATCAAAAAGTGACTCGTTCGCTATTTCGCGTCAACCTCCGCGTCATGGTAAATAGCCCGGAGTCGAAGAGACATATCGCCGCGCTTAAGTCCGCGCTGGACGGTTTTAGTACGCCGCCATACCAATCACTCAAGGCGAAGTATCGTCTGCCGATTTTGAATAACCTGCTAATTCTTGCATCCATAAAGCGCCTGCCATCGCTGCATAAAAATAGCTCCATGATCCTCGCTTCAAGCGAACTTGCTAGCTTGTTTCATTTTCCTTCAAGTTATCATAGTAAAACCGACAATTTGATAACTTCGCTCAGCCGCACGCTGCCTGTGCCAATTTCACTCAAGCAGTCAGAAAAGTTCGATGTAATTATTGGTGAAAATCATCACCACAATACGGTGACGCCGATTGGCTTGACGGAAGCTGAGCGCGAACGCCACCAGTATATCATCGGCGGTACGGGCAGCGGCAAAACTACGATGTTACAATATCAAATCGTGCAAGATATTTGTAGCGACAAAGGCGTGGCTGTGATTGACCCGCATGGCGATATGGCAGAGACGGTTTTGCGGCAGGTTCCTCCGGAGCGTCTTGGCGACGTGATTTATTTCAATCCCGATGATTTGGATTATCCGATTGGTTTGAATTTATTGGAGCTAACGCCCGGGCTAGATGGCAGCGAGTTGATGCGCGAAAAAGATCTTATCACTGAGTCGGTCGTGTCGATTTTTCGGAAAATCTTTAGCGACGAGGACTCGGGTGGGCATCGTATCGAATACATTTTGCGCAACACCATTCAAACCGCACTCACGCAGGAAAATCCCACGCTTTTCACTGTGTTTGATTTGCTAAATGACCCGAAATATCGCCGCAGTGTTGTCAAAAATCTTGACGATACAAACTTGATAAATTTCTGGAAAAACGAGTTTGGTAAAGCTGGCGACATGCAGAAAGTGAAAATGTCGGCGGGAATTACGGCGAAAATTGGGCGGTTTTTATTTTCGGCGTCAGCTCGACAAATTCTCGAGCAACCAAAATCGACGATTGACTTTGACGATATTATCAACTCGGGGAAAATACTTATTTGCAATTTGTCCAAAGGTTTGCTCGGCGAAGACACATCTGAGCTATTTGGAATCACCGTACTTGCGAAGCTCCAGCTCGCAAGTCTCCGTCGCGCCCGCATCAAACAGGCGGAGCGGCGGACGTTCTACTTGTATGTCGATGAGTTTCAGAATTTCGCCACGACGTCATTTGTGCAAATGCTATCCGAGAGCCGCAAATATCACGTCTTTATGATTATGGCTGAGCAGTCCACTTCGCAGCAAAGCGACCAGCAAACGGTGAATATAATTTTGGCAAATGTCGGCACAATTATCTGCTTCCGAACTGGAAACCCGCAGGATGAACAGCGCTTGCTGCCGATGTTTAGTCCATACATTGAGCCGGGCGAGATCAGCAACCTGCCTGCATATAATTATTACGCTAGGCTGGCGGCGGTGTACGCGCAAGAGCCGCTATCTGGGCAGACTTTACTACTGGAAAATGAGGGCGATGAGTCGGTGCGAGATGAAATTGTTAAACACTCACGAAAGGAATTTGCCAGGAAGCGAGAAGAGATTTCTGGGGGAAAAAGTTCTAGCGGGTATCTTTCAAGAAAAGCAATCAAAACTAACAAGCGCCCGAAGAAGAGATCACAGATTAAGGCGGAGCCGATGATAGATGAAATCTGAGGCTTTAGCTAGGCACAAGCAGTATAGAGTGATACAATAATAGACAAATGAGCATTCCTCCATCAAGCGTGAAAATTCTATGGGCAAAAAGCGGTAATTGCTGTGCAATGTGTAACAATCCAGTGGTTGAGCGTCAAACTGACACCCTGATTCCTGTAGGAGAAATGGCTCATATTAAGGGACATAAGCCGAATTCTGCACGCTATGACGACGGTCAGAGTGATATCGAACGTCATTCCTATAATAATCTTGTCCTTCTCTGTCCAGCGTGCCACACTATTATTGATAAGAGTGTGGCAAAATACTCTGTTGACTATCTTCATGAAATCAAATCTTTGCATGAGGAGCGCATTGAGCGAGCCATAAAGAGAAGCTTACCGACAATCACATTTAGAGAACTCGAGGAAACTCTTCGGCACATAATAGATAACCCTCCTTTGAAATACGATAGCGAAGACTTTGGACTGATACCTATAAAGGATAAAGTGCACAAAAATAGTCTAAGTCCGCAGACAGAGCAAATGTTAAAAATGGGCATGGCTTCTGTATCGCTGATTGATGATTTTTTAAACAAAAATGCTAGCGAAGACTATCCAGAAAAATTAAGGATATTTTTTGTACAAAAGTATAAAAATTTAAGAAGAGATACTGATAACGGGGATGCTATATTTTACTCTCTAGTGCAAGCAGCCTCTAGCGACAGTAGCGACCCTCGTCATATGGCTGCAGCTTACGGAATAGTGGCCTACTATTTTCAGCTATGTGAGGTGTTTGAAAAATGATAATACTTCCAGATAAAACTATTCGCGTGGGGTTTTCGGTTGTTGGAGTTGGCGCAATACTTCTTCAAAACATAGATTCAGTTGAAACAGTGAGTTCGTTATGGAGCAAAGTGAAGGTATATGAAGAAATAGGTACGTTTGAGAAGTTTATTGCAGCTCTGGTGTTACTGTACTCCTCCGGAGCTATACTGTATAATAATGGAGTAATCGAAAAAAATAAAAAACATGAAATTAGTTAAATTAAGCGCAAACAAAAGCAGTTTTAAAACCATACAATTTCGTAGAGGTTTTAATATAATCATAGCCGACCGCGACCAAGACTCCAGCGACAAGCATTCCACTAATGGCTTAGGTAAAACGCTATTGCTTGAAATTGTAAATTATTGCCTAGGAGGTAAGCCGTCAAAAACTCTTAAAAAAGAAGAGATGAAAGATTGGGTATTCAGCTTGACTATTGAGATAGACGGAGAAGAGGTTGTTCTCAAGCGAGCAGTAAATGATCACAAAAAATACATAGTGGCGCTAGGAGTTGAAGATATTAGCGCAGATGAAGTTTGTCTAACCTTAGGAGAGAAATTGTTTGGTGTTAGTGTACGTGAAGTAAAAGACAAAAGCAATCACCCTACGTATCGCACATTAGCGTCGTACTTCATGAGAACTGATGATGGCGCATTCTCTGATCCTTTCTTATGCTTTGCTCGGCAGAAAGCACTATCTAGAGATAACAATACCGCTTTTCTGCTAGGATTAAATTGGCAGCTATCTGTCAAATTCTCGCAACTCAAATCTGAATTTAAAAAATTAGATAGTGCAAACAAAGCTATTGAAACGGGTGCTTTTGATGCGTTTGGAGGTACGGTGGGCGATTTGAACTCAGAGAAAATAGACGTTGAGTTGCAACTTGCGGAGAAGATGAAAAGACTAGAAAATTTTCAAGTTCACGAAGACTATAGAGATATACAGGCTAAAGCAGACACTTTAACTAAAGAAATCCACGATATTATCAATGAAATCACTATAAACTCTCAAATAGTAGAGAGATACAAAGACAGTTTAAAAAATGAAAACGGTGATGATATAAAAATAGAGCAAATATACGAAGCAGCGGGCGCCGTCTTTGAAAAATCCTCTCTACGCACACTCGATGAGGTGATTAATTTTCACAGAGACGTAGTACTTAACAGGAAAAATTATCTAGAAAGCGAGATCGAGCTATATGTAACAAAAAACAGAGCTTTGGATAACAAAATGGAAAAACTCTCAAATGAGAGAGCTGGCTATTTGAATATACTAAAGACACATGGAGCTCTTGATGAATATACAAAACTTCAAGATGAAGTCAACAAAAGCAAGGCCAAGATAGCAGACATAGAGAGCAGAATTTCTCGACTCACGGAGATTAAGTCAAGGATTGATGACATACGAATAGAGATTAGCGATGTTATATCAAAGATGTGGCAGGAATATAACGGAGACCAGCCGCTAATATCAACAGCTATACGTTTATTTAATTCAAACTCTCGATTTTTGTACGAACAGCCCGGGACACTCTCTATCGATGTAGATAAAGAAGGCTATAAGTTTAAAATTGATATTAAAAAAGCTGGCAGCGACGGCGTTAGTAGTATGAAGGTGTTCTGCTACGATCTTATGCTAGCTGAATATTGGTCTACTATACGTCACAGAGAATTTCCCTTATTCCACGATTCAAAAATATTTGCAGACGTAGATCCTAGACAGGTAGCAAAAGCTCTAGAAATTTCTAGTAGCAAAGCCGAGTCGTTAGACTTTCAGTATATTTGCTCCATGAATTCTGGGTATATGCCGTATGACTCTCTACCGGAAGAATTTACCGATAACCTTAACAAATACATTATCGCAAGGTTTAACGACAAAGACGAGCACGGCACATTACTGGGTGTAACTTTTTAGCACCGCCGCGTTGAAGTCTATTAAGAGGCACTGTCCTGTTTCTTGTACTTCTTCAAAAACCCCTCAAGATCAAAGTCCTCACTCCTGCTAGCGACATGCGCAAATCGCTGCATGAATTTCAGAAATCCGACCGCGTATTCGCGATTGGCATTGTCTGGGTCGTGAAGCTCCAGGTAGTGGATCGTTTTCTGAATCGTTTCTTCGTCTTCGTATAGATGAAGATCCTTGATTGTATCCTCGTCGTTCATGATTATTTCACCTCCATAAATTTATTTAAGCCGATAAAATCTATCAACATCTCCGCCTCCAGCGCGGATGCCGTCCTTCTCATTATCTCACAACTGTCGCGATATGAGAGAATATTTAGGCTACCTTCGTAAATAATTTCTCTGTCGATGATGGCTAATTTGCGGTGATGCTTGACTGTAAAAAGCACTTCGACGCCTGCTGATTGTAGTAAATTCAGAGATTTTTGGGCTTGTAGTTTGTATATTTCGTCGTGTTCTTCAAGTGGTTTGGTGTTAAGTAATATTGCAACGCCACGCTTTTTGAGTCGGTGGAATATTGGAATAAATTTTTCGACTCGGACAGTTCTGAGAAACGGACTTTCGATGATAATGCTTTTTCGGCCTTTTCGTAAATCGCGCATAAATTGGTCGTCGAAAGTATTTTGGTCATAGAGATTTGAGCCTGATTTTCGCAAATTAAACATCACGCTCCTCCAAATCCGGCAAATACACCTCGCCATTTTTAATAACCATGCCCAGCTCCTTGAAGCGATCCCGCAGCGCAAACAAATCGCGAAAAAGGAGTTCCACATTTATATTTGTAGGGTCACCAATACTTATAAGGATAGTTATCCCGTTTGAATTTGCAGTAGCTCGCTCAGTTTTGATAGCGAGCTATTTTTGTTGACGTCAAAACGAAAAATACTCTGGTATAATAGACAGTAGGATACTTCAAAAAGAAAGGGGAAAATCCTCGAATGACAAAGACGACGGCCATAAAGAATAAACCCAAGAAACAAGCTGCATCTTCACCAGAGCGTAACATTCGATGTGAGGCGGTCATTATTATCGAGGCGGCAATACTTGTTTGTTCAGCAGGGGTGTTCATAGGTCAGCTGCCGCTATTCTTTCGAAACCTTCAGGATATGCCGTTAGTACTGACTGTCATTGGCGTAGCTATCGCATCACTCCTCGTTCAAGGTCTCATTGTCTTGAAGCAGTCCCGTCGAACTGACCAGTACCGACAACGAATCGCTGCGCTCGCTATGACTGTGGTGTATCCGGTGGTGCAATTTATTGTGTTAGCACAATTTTATGTCTTTCAGGTTGGCCCATTTAGCTCAGCGCTTCGAGAAGCTACCCGTGCGATATTTAGTGCTACACTGGCCTTTAATAACTCGCTCCCGGCTATCTTGTTTATGGTGGCGTGTACGACTATTGGTTCACTGTGGCTATGGAAGATTATCATAACACCTGAGGGGGTATCATATTGGCAGCCACGTCCAGCCGACCAGCTATCTGAGGCGGAGAAAATTAAGCAGGAGCGGGGCCTGCGTTATCGCAAGATTGGCGTGACCTTGATGGTGCGAGTGCCGTTCGCACTCATATGTGCGTTCATGTTTGTCATAACACTTTTGTATATTGTTCGTGCTACCATTCTCTTTGCTGTAATGATGGCGATGTCTGCGGTGCTGCCATATGCAGTCATTTTGAGCTTTGTTGTTGGGCTGGTGTATATGCTAAAGGGTGAGGTGTATTACAGGGTAAAGCATTGACAAATTATGAGAGGATCGCGTATAATGGAAATAAGCTTGCGTTCATACAGGGTATACGCCGTGTAAGCGCGCGGGCCTACCAGAACGGTCGCACGGATGCGGAAAACTAATCGTTTAGCAATATCAACTAATTATTAGGTCGACAATGCATCCTGTTCTTGTGCGAGAAGAAAGACTCAGTACGGTAGTCAGCGTTGATGGAGACATTGACACGGGAGAAGCGTTATTCGTAACCAAGCATCTGCCCATCGGGGCAAAAAACTCAAGCTAAGCGCAATATCGGCGTATGGCGGAATCTTTCTATTAGTTATTTCATTTCTGGCACTAAGTTATCAGACAGGTGGCGTCGCTAGTCAGCAGGGCTCAGTCTCGGCCTCTCAGCCAGTCGCACCGTCTACTGGTGTGACACATGAGACAAATAAGGTTTCAGTAGATCAACTGGCGGCTGCTAATGCGGTAACCGATCTGGCTGAGACGGTCAATCTGCCAACTGCCGGTGATTTACGTGAAGCGACGGCAACGCTGTCAATCAAAAAAGAGTTGGCTCAGGGTGATACGGAGGTTATTTCTAAGCCACAGATTATCCAGCCTGAGAAATCAGCTCAGCGCGGCATCAAGACTTATGTCACTAAGCAGGGCGATACAATTGACTCGATTGCTAAGAAGTTTAATGTGACGGCCCAGACGGTGCGCTGGGCAAACAATACGACATCTGATGCGGTTGAAGCTGGCAAAACATTGATTATCCCGATGGTTGACGGCGTGGTCTACACTGTTAAGGACGGCGACACCGTCGAAAAATTGGCAGAAAAGTATAAAGCAAATCCTGAACGAGTGGCATTGTATAACGACTTGGCAAATGGGGCGGCACTAGCCAAAGATACACGAATTGTTCTGCCGGGTGGCGTATTGCCAGAAAATGAGCAGCCAGGTTACGTGGCGTCCCGCTCTGGCCGTCGGGGCTATGCAGGGCGGACAACGGGCGGCGCAGTCAGTGGTATCAGCTATGGTTACGCTCGAGCATCAGTTGGCAACCGATACGCTCTTGGCAACTGTACATGGTACGTGTACGAGCGGCGGGCAGCACTTGGTCGACCAATTGGTAGCTTCTGGGGCAACGCGACGTCGTGGGCAGCAAGTGCTCGGGCAGCCGGTTTTGTCGTTAATCATACGCCGGCACCAGGGGCAATCTTCCAGACAACATGGGGCGGTGGTGGTCTTGGTCACGTCGGTATGGTCGAGCGGGTTGAAGGTGGCACGATCTACGTTAGCGATATGAATTACGCTGGGTATAACGTCGTGACGCATCGAACGATCCCGATGTCTGAGGTTGGTCGATATAACTTTATTCACTAGGATGCTCTAAGGCAATAAAGCGCCTCCGCTATCTCTCGGGGGTGCTTTTTGATATACTAAAATTATGTTTGTAGATACAGCGAAAGTATTAGTGCGAGCTGGCAAGGGTGGTAACGGCGCAGTCAGTTTTCGGCATGAGAAGTATGTTGACAAAGGCGGTCCTGATGGCGGTGATGGTGGACGTGGTGGTGATGTGGTGTTTTTGGCGACCAAAGACCTTAATACACTGCTGAATTTTCGCCACAGGCCAGAACTAAAAGCAGAGAATGGCGGTGACGGCAGTAAGCGTAATAAGCGTGGCAAAAGTGGCTCGCCGCTGGTTATCAAAGTACCAATGGGTACATTGGTCAAGCGCGACGGCAAGGTAGTTGCAGATTTGACGGCAGACCAGCAACAAGCAGTTGTTGCCCGGGGCGGTGATGGCGGCTTTGGTAACGCGCACTTTACGTCCAGTACGCGCCAAGCACCAAAGATGGCTGAGCTTGGCGAGGCGGGTGAAGAATTTGAGGCTGAGCTGGAATTGAAATTATTGGCCGACGTTGGCTTGGTTGGTTTCCCTAATGCTGGTAAATCGACATTCTTGAGCGTGGTTTCTAATGCTCGGCCGGAAATTGCCAATTATGAATTTACGACCTTGACGCCAAATTTGGGCGTAGCGGATGTTGATGATGGTTCAGTGTTGATTGCTGACATCCCGGGGTTGATTGAAGGCGCTTCGGAAGGTAAGGGTTTGGGCGATCAGTTCCTGCGCCACGTTGAGCGGACAGCCGTGTTGCTCCACATGATTGATGCGTATAGTGACGACCCAGCGGAAAAATACCAGACTATTCGCCGTGAGCTGGAAAAATATTCCGAGGAATTGGCGACGCGCCCAGAGATTATCGCTTTGACGAAATGTGAAGGATTGGATGAAGAAATCATTGCCATGCAGTCGACAGCGTTACACAATGTAGCCAATGGTTCGTCAGTGGTGGTGATCTCCTCTCAGACGCATGCCGGCGTGACTGAGCTGCTACGCCTACTGCGTCGTGAGGTCACGAATTATCGAGTACGGGAAGCTGAGCGGACTGAAGAAGAGGGAGACGATTTGCCGGTAATCGCGCTGGACGCACAAGCAGCATCTGATGCCTGGACGGTAGAGCGGGTGGTCGGTGCGGAGCCTGAAAATGTAGACGATGAAGAGATGATTAGTTTTATTATCCACGGTGCTAAAATTGAAAAGTTTGCTCGCCGTACTAACTTTGATCAATTTGAATCGGTCAATCGCCTGCGCGACATCATGCGAAAAATGGGTATCACTCACGAGCTAATCCGTCAGGGTGCAGTCGGCGAGACCGTGGTGCAGATTGGCGAATCGAAGCCGTTTACGTTGGTTGAGTAGTAGGTTTGGGTGTCATCTCGTAGCTTTGCTATACTATAGGTATGGCACAGACATTCTTCTTCTACGACCTAGAAACCAGCGGACTGAATCCGCGGCAAGACCGCATCATGCAGTTTGCTGGGCAGCGGACGGACATGAATCTCGAGCCGATTGGTGAGCCGTATAATCTATTGGTGACGCTGAATGATGATACGTTGCCGAGTCCTGATGCACTAATGGTGACGGGTATCACGCCGCAAAAAACGGTTGAAGAAGGTTACACCGAGGCGCAGTTTGCCCGGATGTTGAGCGAGGAGATTTTTACGCCGGACACCATCGCGGTTGGCTTTAATAATATTCGGTTTGACGACGAATTTATTCGTCATTTGTTGTGGCGCAATTTCCATGATCCGTACGAATGGAGCTGGAAGGATGGTCGCTCGCGTTGGGATTTGCTGGATGTGGTGCGATTGACGCGGGCACTGAGGCCGGAAGGAATAAATTGGCCGCTTGATGCTAAGGGTGAGCCCAGCAATCGTTTGGAATTAATCACTAGTGCCAATGGTATTGCTCATGAAAATGCTCATGATGCCTTGGCGGACGTGACAGCGCTGATTGCCGTGACGAAATTGATTAAGCAAAAGCAGCCACAGCTGTATGATTACTTGCTAAAAATGCGTGACAAAAAAGCAGTCCAACAGCTGGTCAACGTGGATGACAAAAAACCGTTTGTTTACGCCAGCGGGCGTTACGACAAAGAGTTCGCCAAAACCACGGTGGCCTTTCCACTGACGACCAGTCGAAACGGCGGTGTGGTCGTCTATGACTTGCGGTATGATCCGATACCGTTTGTTGGGCTGAGTGCGGAGGAATTAACAAAGAAAATCTTTGCGTCGTGGGAGGAGCGGCAGGCTGAGGATTTTGTCAAATTGCCAGTCAAAGAGTTGCAGTACAATCGCTGTCCGGCGGTGGCACCGCTGGGTGTGCTGGAGCAGGGCGATGGCTGGCAGAAAATTTCGCTTAGCACAGAAATTGTCCAACAGCATCAAAATATTTTGCTGAATCACCCAGATTTTGCCGAAAAATTGCGCAGTATTTTTGAAAACAAGCCAGCCTTCAAAAAATTGCCCGATCCAGAAGCACAACTGTACGATGGCTTTTTGCATGACCGCGATCGTATCCGTGTCGAAGCGGTGCGCAATGCCGATGAGCGCGAGCTGGCTGATTTTCATCCAGAGTTCCAAGATGAGCGTTTGGCGCCGCTGCTACTACACTACAAAGCGCGCAACTTTCCGCGCTCGCTCAGCGAAGATGATTTAGTGCAATGGGAAACATGGCGGGCGCAGCACTTGCAGGCGCAACTACCACAATTTATGGCGTCTCTGCAGCGTCTAGCGCCGACGGCGACTGACGAACAGCAGTTTATCTTGCAGGAATTACAGCTATGGGCGGAGGCGATACTGCCCACTGAGGACTAAGATGCGGTACTTAATTTATGGTGCGGGAACAATCGGTCTGACGTATGCACATTTATTAGCGGTACACCATGATGTGGATGTGCTCGTATTGCCTGAGCGGTATGAAGAGGTGTCGCAAGGCGTGCCACTTGCTATAAAGGATTTGCGTCAGCGTGACAATACGTATCAGTCGACGGTATTTTACCCACAGTGTGTCACATCGCCAGTAGGTTATTACGACGTTATATTAGTAACGGTTAATCGCTGTCAACTTCAATCGGTACTGCCGATACTAGCAAAGTATCAGCCTAAGGCTAGGTGGATTGGATTTATGCAAAATAATTGGAATCTGGCCAGTGAGGTTGATCAATATATATCGCCTGATGATTATTTTATTGCCTTCCCTTCCAGTATTGGCGGTGGGCGAGATAATAATGGCGTGAAGGTTATTATATTTCCAACACCGACGCGGGTTGGTGGTGCAAGGGCGGGAGCAAAGTTATTCATGCAGCATTTAAAAGAAGCTGGGGTAGCGAGCAGCTATGATGCTCGTCTGCTTGATTGGATGAAAGTTCATTATCTCCAGCAATCAGCAACTGCTGGCGCCATAGCTAGTAGTGGCAGTTTTTCGGCATTAACGCATGATCCAGGGGCGATTCGTCAGCTAATTATGGCACTTCGTGACGGTATGTCTCTATGTCGTCACCAAGGTGTTGCGGTGTGGCGAGTTTTCCCTTTCAATGTACTATCAATGATGCCGCTAGGGGTAGCTACTGCAATAATGCGGCATGCACTTCAACAGCCCGATGTAGTCGATATGGTAACGGGTCATATGAAGCACGGATTTAACGAATGGCTAGCTGGGTATGATGAAGTATTGGCTGACGGCAGGCGGTTAGGGGTTTTGATGCCGGCATGGCAGGCATATAATCCGGCTGTTCAGCGCTATAAGACAACTATACACTAAGTTTATAATAACTCTTGCGATAGCTAGTCACGTGGTGTATAGTAAGAGTATGAATGCACAGTACACACTTCTTGGGTTTTTAGCGTAAGGATCAAACTATGGATATGAGTTAAAGAAGAAGTACGATGACTACTTTGGTAAAGATAAGCCAATTCTAGCCGGGTAGGTATATTCAATATTGGCGCGGTTAAAACGTGATGGCAAGGTTAAAGAAATTGTCGATACTGGCACCTCAGGTGGTCCAGATAGAGTTCGTTATGCTATCACTAAAAAAGGACATTATGAGCTACAAGAATGGTTGGAGACTCCCGAAGCGCCATCACCCCAACTACAGGCAACGATGTATATTAAGTCGGTACTCGCCATTCTCAAGGAGGGAGACGCCGCACCATACCTTGATAATCAGCGCACCGCACATATCCAACGCATGCGTGAGTTAACCACTCAGCGGCGTGATAGCGACTTGTCAAATATGCTACTGATTGATCATGCGTTGTTTCATTTGGAGGCAGATTTACGATGGATTGAACTAACTATCTCACGCTTAACAAAGTTAAAGGAGGAATTATTACATGGGCAAGCCAATTATTAGTGCGAGGAATATCAAGAAATCATTTGGACAGGCGCAAGCGCTGCGTGGTGTATCGCTTGATGTTATGGCCGGCGAGGTGCTAGCAATTATGGGGCCAAGTGGCTCGGGCAAATCAACATTATTGCACAGTCTAGCAGCGATTATCGGTGTTGATAGTGGCGAGATTCATTTTGATGGTCACCGTATTGATGTAATGAATGATGATAAACGTAGTATCTTGCGGCGGACTCGCTTTGGTTTCGTTTTTCAGTTTGGACAGCTCGTACCAGAATTGACCAGTCTCGATAATGTAGCCCTGCCTCTGCTGCTCAATGGTGCTAAGCGACAGGAGGCTTACAAGCAAGCTGAGCACTGGCTCAAAGCGGTCGGGCTCAGCGACAAGGCTGGCAGCATGCTTGGTGAATTATCGGGTGGTCAGATGCAACGTGTAGCGATTGCTCGTGCTATGGTGACCAATCCAACCGTACTGTTTGCCGACGAGCCAACCGGATCGTTGGATAGCCTTAACTCGGAGAAGATTACGGAGTTATTTATTGCAACCGCTAAAGAGCATGGAACAACGGTTATCATGGTGACCCATGAACCGACGATTGCTGCGTATGCAGACCGTGAGATCATTGTTCGTGATGGTCAAATTGCAAGCGCTGGACATGTACAATCAGTGAGCTCTGATGCTCATAGCAGGAGGGTTATATAATGAGCATTAGTTGGATGCTTCTTCGTAAATCTGGTCGCCAATCGATGGCCCGCCTCGTGCTGACATCGGCAGCTATCGCACTTGGTATAGTGTTGGTTTGTTATTTTGTAGCCGGTGTAAACGGTCTACTGAAACGGACCGACCGTGCGATTATTAATACGGCTATACTTCAAGCAAAGAATGCTGCACCGCAGCAGCGACAACGAGACACCACCGTCAAGCCGCTAAAGGCGTCAAACGTACAGCTAGGTAATTTGACGAAATGGCGCGATAAAAAAATTAATGTACTGTCACTCTATGGCGTAGAAGGGTCGGTCCAGTTTGCTCAATTACCAACACCAGCATCTGGTGAATATTATATGTCAAAAGCTCTGGCCGAGAAGGTCGCCCAGCATCCCGAGGATAAGATTATTGATAGATTTGGCAAGCATACAAAGTATCTTGGTACGATCCCTGATGCGTACCTACAAAGTCCAGACGCACTGATGCTTATTCGAGAGGTGAGTACTGAGGAAGTTGCCGCCACGGATAAGGCCGCTCAGTCTCGTGGGCAATCATCATACTTTACCGATATATACTAAACTGATGCAACGGCTGGTCATCGCCAAACAATTGGTCTTGATCCAATATCGGTTATTGTGCTTGGGGTTGGTGGAACAATTCTACTATTTCCAATTGTTATGTTTGTCGCGGTTGCGACCCAGCTAGGTGGCGTACAGCGTGAGAAACGCTATGCGGCATTGCGGTTGATTGGCGCCACAAAAAAGCAAGTGACACGAGTGATTCTCCTCGAGTCACTTATAGCTTCAATTGTCGGAGTTGTTATTGGTCTCGTAGCGTTTTGGCTGTTTCAGGCACCGCTACAGAATTTTGAGATGGGTGATGGGTGGTGCACGATTCTGGCCGGCTGATTTGCAGCTAAACTGGCTACAGTATCTGTTAATCATTGCATTGACACTGGCGTTAACTATTGGTGTGAGCTGGTGGCGGATGCGGCGAGCACAGATTTCACCACTTGGCGTAGCCCGGACGCAAGAAAAAGTAAAGAAGTTGCGTATTTGGCGAGTACTACCACTAGCAATAGGTCTTGGTATCTTTGCCTGGGCCTGGACTCCTGCGGGACATCAGTGGCTTCATGGGCAGGCAGATAGTTCATTAGGAGCAATGATGGTGCTCGCGGCGGGAGTGATGCTTGTTATGTTTGGCCTGGTATTGGCCGGTGGCTGGCTGACGAATTGTATCGCACGATGGTGCGCTCGGTGGGCGCGTAGCGGTCTGGTGCTGATCGCAAGTAAGCGTATCGCGGTACATTCGCGAGCTGTATTCCGCAGTGTCAGTGGTGTCGTCTTGGCACTATTTGCAGGGAGTTTTTATCTGACGGCAGTTAGTGGCATTGAGATGCTGAGTGCATCATCAGTTAATAATAATGGCTACTCACAGCGTAAGGGTAACTCTGCGATAATTATTGGTGATTCACTGCCGCAGTCAATGCGGCAAACTCTTAATAGGCAGCAATATATTGTAAATAGTGCAGCAATATATCCTCTCGAAAAAGGCCATGCTATGCGTTGTAGCGATCTAGCATCATACACTGAGCATACGTGCCCAAGCGGTGCTCGTCCGGATCAATTTGCACTCATCAATTTTGATGCGCCAGTTACGCAGTCGGTGACATTGATGGATACTGTTGAAACAAAGGGCAACGTTAATTATCTCGTGACTCTACAAAATGCAGTTGATGTTGATCAATTGCGAGGCCTAGTTGGTGAGCGACTACAATCAGCCAATCCAATGTGGGTCGTTGGTGGTGCTGATTCTAAGCGGCCAGCCATTAATCCAGTCATCAAAAACTTCGCCGATCTTGCCTATGTTGGTATGGGCGTGACATTGTTTGTCGCCGTAGCAAGTTTAATTGTATCGACGATTGGTGGACTCTTGGAGCGACGGAGGTCACTGTTTACGTTACGGCTCGGCGGGATGAAACTCAGTCAGCTAAAGCGCCTCGTTGGCTTTGAATCGCTAGTGCCGTTAGTGAGTGTCTCCCTACTCTCGTGTGCTATCGGTGTGTGGACAGGATTGGTATTTATCAGCATCCTTCCAACCTCCCTAAAGCCAGTTATTACACCACTATATTGCTTGATTATTGGTGCTGGATTGGCAATGGCTATTGTTGATATCTATATCATATTGCCAATGATCAAGAAGCTGACGTCACCAGAAGCAAATCAGACTGAGTAAGCGGGGCGGGGATATCTTTAGTTTGTTGCAACGGCCAATCGTGCTGTAGATTGGTCGTCAACCTTGGGAGTGGCATCAGCTTGTGCTAGATGACGTTGCGTCATTACGAGCCACGCTGCAACCATAGCTAGACTGACGTGCTGTGTTGTTGCGTGACGAGAATTTGCCGCTAGACGGAGTTGTCGATTAATGCGACGCTGATCAAACTCTCCGATAACCTCGATACTACTCCAAAATGCAGCACTAATCGATTTTGCCCAGATAATACATACCGGCACAATGATCATCCAGAAGCCCATCATCACAGCTGCTGGCAGAATGATACCAGTGAATGGAAGTCTACCGATAACCATGAATGAAAACCACTCTTCGCGGGTCAGGTAAAATAAGGTTGCGACGGCAACGGCAATTCCACAGATGATCACAAACCTCTTCATGTGTTTTACTATAACAGCCGATTATCATATTTGCAATCATAAGCTTAATATGTTTTTATGAATATATTTATAGTGTGGCGACAGGGGAAATTATCTCGCCCGCTGCAACTGGAAAAATGAATGTCTATTCGGTATAATAGACCAGATATGGTAGAGTTTATTCGCGTCAAGGGCGCCCGTGAACATAATCTGAAAAATATTGACGTGGAAATTCCGCGCGATAAACTAGTGGTGATCACTGGTCTCAGTGGTAGCGGTAAGTCGTCGCTAGCGTTTGATACGATTTACGCCGAGGGACAGCGCCGCTACGTCGAGAGTTTGTCGAGTTATGCGCGGCAATTTTTAGGCATTATGGATAAACCAGATGTTGATAGTATCGAGGGCCTGAGTCCGGCGATTTCAATTGACCAGAAATCAACCAGCCGTAACCCGCGTTCAACGGTAGCGACGGTGACCGAGATTTATGATTATCTGCGCCTCCTATTTGCGCGGATTGGCACGCCGCATTGTCCGGCTCTCAAACCAGACGGCACGCGTTGCCATAAGCCAGTGTCGCGCCGCACGGCCGAGGCGATTATCCAGGAGATTATCAAGCAATATGAGGGTAAGCGATTGCTGCTACTTGCGCCAATTGTTAAAAATAAGAAGGGTGAGTTTGCGCACATTCCAGAGCAGTATCGGCGGTTAGGTTACGCCCGGGTGCGCGTGGATAGCGTGGTGTACGCGCTGGATGAGTTTCCGCAGCTACAGAAGAACTACAAGCACAGCATTGAGTTAGTGGTTGATCGCCTAGTGGTGAACAATGACCTAACTAGCCGGCTGAGCCAGAGCGTCGAGCAGGCGCTGGAGCTTGGCCAGGGTGTGGTTGAGGTGCTGGATGCTGATACGGATGAACTGAAGACGTTCTCGCAGCGATATGCCTGTGTTGATCATCCGGATGAGGAGATCCCAGAGCTTGAACCGCGTCTGTTTAGTTTTAACGCGCCGCAGGGGGCCTGTCCGAGCTGTACTGGGCTCGGCAGCCGGCTGGAGGTCGATCCTAATTTAGTACTGAACGAGAATCTGACGATTGCCGAGGGTGCAATTCGGCCATACAACCGGATTAATGTTGATAACTTTTACATGCGCAAGATTTCGGCGGTAGCTGAGGCGCATGGTTTCAGTATCCGGACGCCGGTTGGGCAGTTGTCTGATGAGGCGCGCCAGAAAGTACTCTACGGCACGGGCGATCAGAAATATCCAGTGCAGCTTGGCAATGGGCGGCATTATGATACAACCTATGAAGGGGTGATTCCCAATTTGGAGCGGCGCTGGAAAGAAACCGATAGCGAATTTATGCGCAAGGACATTGAGCGGTTTATGCGCCAGAGGGATTGTTATGTTTGCGGCGGCGCGCGGCTGAAGCCGGTTGTCCTAGCAGTAACGGTGCAGGGTCTGAATATCATGGATATTTGCGACCTTGGCGTTGATGATGCGCTTGACTTGTTCACTCACAAGTTAACACTAAATGAGCAGCAGGCGATGATCGCCCGGCTTATTTTGAAAGAGATTACAGCACGGCTCGGGTTTATGAGTAATGTCGGGCTGAATTATTTGGAGTTAGGGCGCGCCGCCAATACACTGAGCGGCGGCGAGGCGCAGCGAATTCGGCTGGCAACGCAAATTGGCAGCGGTTTGCAGGGTGTGCTGTACGTGCTGGATGAGCCGTCGATTGGTTTGCACCAGCGTGATAATGACCGGCTAATTGCTACGCTGAAGCGTCTGCGCGATTTAGGTAACACGGTGCTAGTAGTCGAACACGACGAGGATACAATTCGGCAGAGCGACTTTTTGATTGACATGGGGCCGGGTGCTGGTGTTCATGGCGGCACGGTGGTGGCGCTGGGTGCGCCAAATGAGGTGGCTAAATGCACGGATAGTATAACCGGGCAGTATCTGTCGGGTGTAGAAAAAATTGCCGTACCAAAACACCGCCGCCAGGTTGATGCGAGCCATCAACTAATCGTCCGCGGCGCTCGTGAGAATAATTTGAAACAAATTGATGTGGCATTTCCGTTGGGCCTGATGACAGTGGTGTCGGGTGTCTCAGGCAGCGGTAAGTCGACGCTAGTTAATGATATTGTCGCCAAGGAATTAGCGGCACGACTCAACCGGGCTAGTGACGTACCTGGCGCACACGATAAAATTGAGGGAATAAAGCAGTTGGATAAGGCTATCGTCATCGATCAGTCACCAATTGGCCGCACACCGCGCTCTAATCCAGCGACCTACACTGGTATTTTTACGCCAATTCGCGAGCTGTTTGCTAGTACGCCTGAGGCTAATGTCCGCGGTTATAAAGCTGGTCGGTTCAGTTTTAATGTCAAGGGCGGTCGCTGCGAAAATTGTCAAGGCGACGGTATGATCAAGATTGAAATGCATTTCTTACCGGATGTCTACGTCCAGTGCGACGAATGCCACGGTAAGCGTTACAATCGTGAGGCGCTGGAAATTAAGTATAAAAATAAGACGATTGCTGATGTACTCGATATGACGGTTGAGCAAGCAGCGGACTTCTTTGATAGCGTGCCTAATATCGCTCGGAAATTACAGACGTTGGTCGAGGTTGGTCTTGGTTATATTAAGCTCGGTCAGCCAGCAACCACCTTTTCGGGCGGTGAGGCGCAGCGTATCAAGCTGGCGACGGAGCTTTCAAAGCGTTCGACGGGCAAGACGATGTACATTCTGGATGAGCCGACAACTGGGCTACATTCTGCCGATGTTAAGCGATTGCTGGGGATTTTGCAGCAGCTGGTTGACGGCGGTAACAGCATGATTATTATTGAGCACAATCTGGATGTGATTAAATCGGCCGACTGGATTATCGATATGGGGCCTGAGGGTGGTCTCGGCGGCGGTACGGTGGTAGCGAGCGGCACGCCAGAAGAAGTCGCCAACGTGCCAGAATCATTTACCGGTACGTATCTGAAAAGTTTGCTGTAGTTGGACGTATAGCTACTAACGAGCAGGCTTCATCATGAATGCTTATTGCTTTTTGCGGCGAGTCTTGCCGAGCAGGGCTAATACTTGTTGGCGCAACGCCGCGCGAGTATGCTCCTGCTTGAGGGCGTGAATGATCATTGGCAGCACTGACAAGAAGATGATAATTAGTGCAGCGACCTCAATATTAATACCAGCGTCGGTGAGCGCCTTGCCAGCAAAGAATCCGAGGTAGGTGAAAAGCGTGGCCCAAATAACGCCGCCAATGATATTAAAGACGATAAAGGTTCGGTAGTGCATCTTGCTAGCGCCAGCCACGATTGGCGCAAACGTACGCACGATCGGTACAAATCGCGCCAGCACCACGGTAAGTGAGCCATGCTTTTCGTAAAACTTTTCGGCTTGCACGAGATATTTCTTCTTAAAGAAGCGAGAGTTTTTGCGTTCAAATAATTTACGGCCAACTTTATGTCCAAATGCGTAGCCAACGCTATCGCCAAGGATAGCCATGAGCGAGAGTAGTAGTGCAAAGAAATGAATATCAATTGGCAGAATATGTTGCTGTACCATATAGCCAGCCGTAAACAGCAGGCTGTCACCCGGGAAAATGAAACCAAAGAGTAGGCCTGATTCGGCAAAGACAACCAGCAAAATCGCGACAACACCAAAATGAACAATAAAATCAATAAACGCGTGCATCATATCATTATGCATTATAGCATACTACCTAGAGACTGTGCTGGTTAGGCGTCAATAAAGCCGCCAGATTGATGCTGCCACAGTTTCGCGTAGTGGCCGCCGTGCTTAAGGAGCTGGTCATGCGATCCATCCTCGACTATCTTGCCATCATGCATCACGATGATTCGATCAAGCTTTGCAATCGTTGAAAGTCGATGAGCGATGACGATTGAGGTACGGTTTTTCATCAGCGTCTTGAGCGATTTTTGGATCAGAACTTCTGACTCAGAATCAAGCGCCGAGGTCGCCTCGTCGAGGACTAAGATTGGCGCATCTTTCACGATGGCTCGAGCGATAGCGATGCGCTGGCGCTGTCCACCCGACAACTTGACGCCGCGCTCACCAACCAGTGTGTCAAAACCATCCTGCAGCTTGATGATAAAATCATAAGCCCCCGCCTTTTTGGCTGCCTGTTCAATCTCAGCGTCGGTGGCATTAGCCTTGCCGTAGGCAATGTTCTCGCGCACCGAACGGTGAAATAGTAGCGGCTCTTGTGGCACGTAAGCGATCTGCGAACGGAGGCTGGATTGTGTAACCTCGGCAATATCCTGCCCGTCAATCGTGATTGTGCCCGAGTCAATGTCGGCAAATCTCAGCAGTAATTTCGTCAGAGTCGTCTTGCCCGAACCACTAGAACCAACCAGCCCGACTTTTTCGCCTGGTGTAATATGCAGTGAAAAGTTGCGAAATAGCATCGCCCCCTTGCCTTCGTCATGCGTAAAGGTCACGGCATCAAAATCAATGACACCGCGATCAACATGAAGCTTTTTATCACTCTTATCAACAAGTGATGTTGGTGTGTGTAATATCTCGACCATCTCATGGGCGTCACCAATGATACGGTTATAATTGCGCATAATACTATTCATATTCCACAGCTCACGGGCGACACTGCTAGTGTAGGTAATGATTAAGTACACCGCTGCGACCGAAACGATATTATGCTGTGCTGCATAAATAGCGAACACGATGGCACCGATTCGGATGCTGGTGTTTATCGTTGAGTAAACACTGCTGACAGTGAGGAATCCTCGCATGGTGGCCAGGCTAGCCTTGCGCCATGCACGATTCGTTGTATCAAATCGCTGCTGCTCGATTTTTTCAGCGCCAGATGATTTAACGGCAAGCACATTTGACACCATGTCAGCGAGGTTGCCGCTTACCTTGTTGCTAGCCTCCGCTTCGCGCCTACTTAATTTAGCCATCGGACGCGATCCAAAGAAGACGGCTACACCAAAGATGATTGAGAACATGAATAGAAAGAGTGCGTATTGCCAGAGTAACATCGACAGAATGACAATTGATCCGGTGAGTGAGATGACTAGCGGCAGCACTGCCCACACTAGCTCATCCCAAAACCGCTCAACACAGCTACTGAGCTTGCTGTTTTGGCTGACGAGCGAGCCGCCAAATTTGTTGGAGTGGAAAAACATGGTCTCGCCAGATAGCTTAGCGAATACCTTGTTTGCGATGTCGCGCTGCATAATGGTTTCTAGCGTCCACATCAAATATAGTACTATCCGCCACCCAATAATCTCTGACCATAGCTGACTTATGCCATAGAAAATTACCAATGTCCACACAGAGTCAGTCTGCAGCTGACCATGTTGAATCATATCCAGGAGCTGTGCGATAATCAGTGGCCCGACAATTGTGCCTACTGCTAAGGTTAGTGTCGCTGTGATGAGAGCAAGGTTGCGCCGCCATTTGTATGGACGTGATGCTCGCCATAGTAATTGTAATGTTGTTTTTGCGTGTTGTTGTCGCAAGGTAAAACTCCTATAATTTATATTTTAATACAAAGATAAGTCATCTACAGTCCACTATGGTGTATGGTGGACTTGGGTGACCAAGACTCACGGTAATGATGTATCTCATTGTATAACAGAGGTGTGTCGACTGTCAACTGATGGAAGAACCGTCAATGTTGCGACGGTCTTACCATTTATTACCCAATAAATATGGTATAATAAAGACATGAAACGCGAAATTGTAAATTTTTTTACTGAAGGTGGCCGTAAAATACTAACGCAAGAAGCCGTACCCGTCAAACATGAGGACATAGGGAGCGATCATGTGCAACAGACCATAGACGATATGCTCGAGACGCTGCGTTCACAGGGTCCCAGAGGCGTAGGTATCGCCGCTAATCAAATTGGGAGCGATCTCGCAATCTTTATCATTGATGTGCGGCCGCCTGAGGATGCCAAAGTCGAGCCATTTCGGCTCGTGGCAATTAACCCCAAGATCGTTGAATACAGCGGTGAACCTGTGAAGAGCTTGAATCCAGAGGGCTGCCTGAGCGGAGTGACGGGTGATTCTGAAACGACACCAATGGGTTTTACCACGCGTTACCCTGAGGTTACGTTGCGCTGGACAGATGAGCAGGGCGAGACGCATGAACAGGCCTTTGATAGTATGTATGCTTGGGTTATCCAGCACGAAACAGATCATTTGAACGGTATCTTTTTTACAGACAGAATAAAAAGTGGGCCGCGGACAGAGAAGGCCGCCCTGGCTGAGTTGGCGATCCGCAGAGCGTCAACTAACAGTACTCAGGAATGACGTAGCTATTGAGATTATCTAATCTCTGATTCTATGAGAGGAGCGTGACACGTCTACGCCTCTACACTAGGGAAGTCGACTTCCCTAGTTTTTCTAATCCGATCGCGCTACACTAAAGCCAAAGGAGGCGATATGAGTTTTGAAGCAAAGATCCATGAGGCACAGACGAAAATTTTGCGGGAATTGTTATTTTTGCCAGCGGCCAATTTCGCAACACTACAAAAAGCAAGCGGTCTGGAAAGCGATCATATTAAATTTCATATCAAACGGCTCGTTGAGCTAGGTTATGTGCAGAAAGTCGACGGCGGGTACTGTCTCTCGATCAAGGGCAAGGAGTACGCGAATAAGCTTGATACTGATGCCGGTGTTATTGAGCGGCAGCCAAAGGTGGCGGTTATGCTCGTTATCGAGCGTGAGCGTAATGGAGAAAAACAGTATTTATTGCAGCAGCGGCTCAAGCACCCCTACTATGGGTTTTGGGGTGCGCCTACTGGCAAAGTGCGGTGGGCCGAGTCAATCGTCGATGCGGCCTCGCGTGAATTGACGGAGGAGACGGGCTTACGGGGTGAATTTGTTCATCGCGGGGTGTACCATGAATGTGTGCGCCATGCGCAAACAGGTGAAATTATCGAAGATAAGATCTTTCACCTGATGTTTTGCAAGGTATTTTCAGGCAAATTGGCCGTACAGTTTGAGGGCGGCAGAAATGCCTGGCGTACGCTCGACGAGATGCGTGATGAGCCAAAAAAGTACAAGAGTTTTTTGCGAGAAATCACGGCGTGTATCAACGGGTGCGGCGAGTTGACTGAAATAATATATGAATATGGTAATGCGGAGTTCTAAACCACGGGCAGTACGTGCGGTATTGTGCGGGTCTTACAGGCGCGATATTGACGGGTTACAGCGAGCTTACGACGAGCTAGCCGCAACCGGCTGTCAGGTATTGTCACCGCGACGAGTGGACTTTATGGACGGTGAATTTGTTGTTGATGCTGCAGAAGTTGGCCTGTCGCCTCGAGAGATAGAAAACTGGCATTTACGGGCTATTGAGCAGTCTGATTTTATTTTACTGCATGCCCCCAAAGGCTATGTTGGCATAAGTGCTGCGATGGAGATCGGTTATGCTCTCGCATTAAAGAAACCAATCTTTTCACGAACAGCACCGGTTGATATTATGCTGCGTGAACTAGTTTACGTTGTTCCGAGCGTGTATGATGCATTATACATCTTGGGATTTCGGAGCTAATAAATAGATTTACGTCCATAACTTGCATGGGGGTGTATAATAAAGTCTATGAACAAATCAATGACAATAGTAAGGCAGGAAGTCTGCCGACTGCTTGGCGGCGATACGTCAGGCCATAGCGACGAATGTGGCACGGCTAGCAGAGCGATTCGCGAATGAGCATAAAGAAGCGGCTTCAATGGACGAAGTGCTGCTGACGGCATGGCTACACGACGTTGATGATTATAAATTAGTTGGCAAAAAGCAAGCGGATGAACTCAATAATGCCACGTCAATTATGACGAAGGCTGGTGTTGCGGCTGATTTGCAGGATGCGGTGCGTTATAATATTGCTCGGATTGGCTATAGTCGTTATCTACATGGTGTGCGGCCAGAGCGTTTGGCTGGTCAGCTGGTATCTGACGCTGATATGTGTGATGCGATTGGGGCATGCGGTATCGAGCGGGCACTTATTTATGCGGTGAATCACGGTAGTTGTCGGATATTTGATCCAACTGTTTGGCCTGATGTGAACATTGATGCATATCGATATAACGCCAACGGCGGCACGCATGATGGCGATAGCTTCATTAATTATTTCTTTGAGAAGTTGTTGAAGCTAGCAAAGATTATGATGACCGACCCGGGCCGAGACGAAGCATTAATTCGTCAACAAACTATGGTTACCTTTCTTCGTGCCTATTTTCGAGAAAAGAATGTACCGGAGTGGAGCGATTTCCTGGAAGAATATCTTACTTCAATGGATGAGTAGAGGTATATTGCTCTTCCCAGGTCGTTATAGCCTGCCAAATTGTTTCGTTGATTGCGCTATACAGCTCAGCTACCATGGCGATATCCGATGAAAACTCACTGTCTACTTGCTCGGCCGATGCTGCGTGTAATTCGTCAGCCAGTTTGTCGAACAGCAGCATACGTTGTTGAGTGTAGGTGACTAGCGGCTTGATATCAAGAGCGATATGCTGCCGTCGTGAACTGTCTGTTTGATAGGAGATCATATCAAGTGCTTCCAGGTAGCGTAGTCCACCGGTAACGGCCGCCTTGCTGAGGCCAGTTTGCTCATGGAGGCTCGTGTGACTATGATGATATGGCGGGGCGATCAGGAGGCAATGTATGATCGTTGCTGAGGCCGGTGGGATGCCGAGCGAGATCAAGGTAGCTATGATATTTTTTGAGTTTATATCCATGTGAACAATATATCACATAATATTGATGAAGGATAGCCTGTAGCATGAACAGTATAGAATGGTTGTGATATACTAACGTAATGACTAGGCCGTTGCTGTATGATGAAATCGATCAAGATAGTATGAATGCTTCGTTTCATGCTCGTGGTTGGCCGCCAGTCTATACCGCTTCGCCCTGCTCACGTATCGTGCTGGTTGGTCAGGCGCCGGGACGAATAGCGCAGGAAACACGCACGCCATGGAATGATGCCAGTGGTCGCACATTGCGTCAGTGGCTGGGGGTTACCGATGAACAATTTTATGATCCTAGTTTGTTTGCTCTAATGCCAATGGATTTTTATTATCCAGGTAAGGCTGCGCATGGTGATTTACCGCCGCGACCGGAGTTTGCCAAAAAGTGGCATCCACGGCTGCTAGCACAGATGCCGGATGTGAGGCTGACGATTTTAGTCGGTGCTCATGCTCAGCAATACTATCTCAACAAACAGGCGAAGCGCAACCTGACCGAAACAGTCGCGCATTATATGGAGTATCTGCCTCATTATTTTCCACTTGTCCATCCATCACCGCTTAACTTCCGCTGGCGGGCGCGCAATCCATGGTTCGAAATGAACGTCATTCCGATTCTGTCTAAGATGGTCAAAGAATTAGCACAGTAGTCAAGATCATGGTAGGGTATTCATACTAACATAGCTTCGCGGTCAATCTTTTTGTAGCACGAGGCCACTTCGTGTCGGTATGTATACACGTATAATATGCTCGTTGCCATGTGGCGTCGTAAAGTAGCGGCCGTTAGGATTAACCCGGCCCTGCCCGCCAAATTGCTTGTCGTCGCTGTCCAAAATTACGCTGTATGACCCAGCCGCCGCCGGCACGCCGTAATCCGTCCACGACTGGTTGGGTGAGAAGTTCATAATAAACAGCAGATCGCCGCGTATGAAACTAACCACATGGTCGTGTTGGCGAACGGTGAGGTAGTGAATGCCCGAGTCGTCAACGGTTTTAATGAGCTTCATCAGGCTCGCGTCAAATTCGCCCAGCCATTGGTATTTGAGAAAACCATTGTCGCGTAAACTCCATTGTCTGCGAGCGTGCTTGAACGACCAATGATTACCCTGGCGCGGAAAGTCGATCCACTCGGGATGTCCAAATTCATTGCCCATGAAATTAAGGTAGCCGCCGCCGTGCAGTCCGGCGGTCATTAGCCGAATTAGTTTGTGCAGCGCCACGCCGCGCTCTACTGTCAGGTCGGGGTTGGCTTTGTCCATGTGCCAATACATGGCTTTGTCGATCAGTCGAAAAATCAGTGTCTTGTCGCCAACCAAGGCCTGGTCGTGACTTTCGGCGTACGTGATGACTTTTTCCTCTGGGCGGTGCGAACTCAGCGTATGCACCAGCTCGCCCAAATCCCAATCTTCATCGCGCTTTTCTTTCAATGTCTTGATCCAGAGGTCGGGCGCACCCATCGCCAATCGATAATCAAAGCCTAGGCCGCCGTGTTCTGTCGGTGCCGCCAAGCCCGGTAGTCCGCTCATTTCCTCAGCAATGGTCGTGGCATCGGGGCGAACAGCGTGAATGACGTCATTTGCCAGTCTGAGATAGACCAGGGTGTCCTTGTCGACGTCATCAGTAAAATAATCATCATAGCTGGTGAAACTTTTGCCTAGACCGTGGTCGTGATATAGCATGCTGGTCACGCCATCAAACCGAAAACCGTCAACGTGGTATTCATCCAACCACCAGCGGCAATTGCTGGCCAAAAAGTGCAGTACTTCCGGCTTACCATAATCAAACAGCCGCGAATCCCACGCTGGATGGTCGAGAGCTTTGAAATACTGCGTCAGGCTGCCCGCAAAATTACCGAGGCCTTCGACTTCATTTTTAGCGGCATGAGCATGGACGATATCAATGATGACGCGCAGCCCCAAACCATGTGCTGTGTCAACCAGCCGTTTGAAATCATCGGGCGTGCCAAACCGTGATGACACCGCAAAAAAGTTGCTGACGTGATAGCCGAAACTGCCATAGTACGGGTGCTCGGCGATGGCCATCAGTTGGATGGTGTTGTAGCCGGCTTGTTTGATGCGCGGTAGGACGCCCGCGGTAAATTCATTGAAAGTGGCGACCTTTTCCTCCTCGCTGCTCATACCAACATGGGCCTCATAGATTAGCGGTACGTTTGGCACAGGCGGAATGTCATGCTGCCACCGATATGGCTCATCAGGCTGCCAAATTACAGCCGAAAAGTCCACCGAATCATCATCTTGAACAACATAGGTGGCGTATGATGGTAGACGCCATCCGTCGCCATTTGGCCAATAGACGCGTAGTTTATAGCTCTGGCCGTGGTGCAGCGCGTCTTTCGGCAAATCAATGCTCCATTCACCATGCGCACCAGGCTGCAGGGTAAATTCCTCACGCTCCTGCCAATCGGAAAATTCGCCAACCATCACTATGCGCGTAGCATTCGGTGCCCATTCGCGAAACGTCCAGCCTGCCGCCGTCTGATGTAAGCCAAAATGATGAAAACCTAGCGCAAAATCCGCCGGCGATTTGCCGTCCAACACTCTCCGTAGCGTCGACGAAACATAAGCCTCACGTGACTTGATGATAGGTCCATGCGGCGCCAGCCACGGATCAAGCTCAACCAGCGTTTTCTTGCTCATGCTTCTAGTGTAGCGGAAAAAACTGATATAATCTATCAAATGAAACCGTTTTCTTTTGAGATCACTTCTAGGCTTGACGACACGCTGGCGCGCACTGGCATTATTCACACGCCGCACGGGGATATTAAAACGCCGGCGTTTATCGTGGTTGGAACTAAGGCTAATGTCAAGGCGATGGTGCCAGAAATGGTGGCGGATGTCAGCGCGCAGGCAGTGCTGGCAAATGCCTATCATCTATATTTGCAGCCGGGTCATGAACTGATTGAAAAGGCTGGTTATTTGGGCAAGTTTATGCACTGGGATGGGCCGACGTTCACTGATAGCGGCGGCTTTCAGGTGCTGAGTCTGGGTTCGGGCTTTAAGAAAGTACTGGCGATGAGTACTGATGTCGATGAGGAAATTGCCATCGCTAAAAAATCGTCGCGCCACGCTTGGGTGGACGAAAACGGCGTAATGTTCAAATCGCATCTGGACGGCTCGTACCATAAATTTACGCCGGAATTATCCATGCAAATTCAGTCGGGCATTGGTGCGGATATTACCTTCGCCTTTGACGAACTGACCTCGCTGATTGATCCGTATGACTATCAAGTCGAGGCCTTGGCGCGAACGCATGCCTGGGCGGAGCGGAGTTTAGCGGAGGTTAAGCGCCTCCGTGAAGCTCGTCCCGACAAGCCGTATCAAGCGTTGTTTGGCGTGCTGCAGGGTGCGAATTATGAAGATTTACGCAAGCAAACGGCTGCGTTTTTAGGTGCGATGGATTTTGACGGCTATGGTATCGGCGGTGCGCTGGAAAAGGAAACTATGGCCCAGACGATTCAGTGGGTCAATCAAATCTTGCCCGAGAACAAGCCGCGGCATTTACTCGGCATTTCTGAGCCGGACGACATCTTTGCGGCAATTGAGCAGGGAATCGACACCTTTGACTGTGTCAGCCCAACGCGCGTGGCCAGAAACGGTGCCGCCTATACGCCATTTGGCCGGGCTAATGTCCGCGGGAGAAAATACCGCGAAATGTTTGAGCCAATTATGGAAGATTGCGACTGCTATACGTGCCGCCACTACACCGCCGCCTATCTCTGTCATCTGCTACACGCCCGCGAATCTCTGGCTGGCACGCTATTATCAATCCATAACGAGCGATTTATCGTTAAACTGGTTGATGATATCCGCGCCAGCCTAGAGGATGGGACATTTTACGAGTTTCGTGAAGAGTTTTTGGCGACGTACTATCGCCGCTAAGGTGAGTAGCCTATTCGACCGTCACGCTCTTTGCGAGGTTGCGTGGCTGATCGACGTCATGACCGCGCTTGACAGCCACGTGATAGGCTAGGAGTTGCGACACGACATTGAACAGAAGTGGCGTGAGGTGCGATAGCTTCGTTACGACACGGATCACCGTTTCGCCCGGCACCTTTTTCGTCGTGTCGGTGATGACAATGGCGTGAGCACCGCGAGTATTCATCTCGATCAAGTTGCTCTGGGATTTTTCGTATAACCAATTGTCTTGGATATAGCAGACTTCAAAGAAATGGTCATCAATCAGGGCGATCGGACCGTGTTTCAGCTCACCGGCGGCATACGCTTCGGCGTGAATGTAACTTACTTCTTTAAGTTTCAGTGCACCCTCCATGGCAATCGGATAAAGCGTATCGCGGCCGATGTAGAGTGCGTGATTGTAATCAGCATATGCCCTAGCGATGGAAGGTATCTCGGCACCTTGTTTATCAAGGACTTTTTGGATCTCACTTGGTAGTATCGCTAATTCTTGCACAAATTCATCAATAAATTGTGGGTTGGTACCCTTGGCATTGGCGAGCATAATACCAAAGATCGTCAGAGCAGCAACCTGTGAGGTAAAGGCCTTGGTGCTGGCGACACTAATCTCGGCGCCAACGTGCAAGTACACGCCGCCATCAACCGCTCGGGCGATTGTACTGCCGACGGCATTGACGACGCCGAGGCATTTAACGCCACGTCGCTTCAATTCATTCAGGCAGGCAAGGGTGTCGGCCGTTTCGCCACTCTGGCTAACAATCATAGCGACCGAGTGTTCAGGTACGTTGAATGCGCGGTAGCGTAGCTCACTGGCAATCTCGACACTGATGGTTACGTCATCAGTTAGCTGCTCGATAAAGTAGCTGGCTTGCACACCAGCAAAGTAGGCAGTGCCGCAGCCAACGATGATGACATGTTTAACGTGGCGCAGTTCATCATCGCTCATGTTGAGACCGCCGAGGCGCGCATATTTCTGTTCAGGCAGTACGCGGCCAGCCAGGGTGGAGGTGAGGCTGGTTGGCTGTTCGTAAATTTCTTTGGCGAGGAAATGGTCAAAGCCTTGCTTCTGAATCGCCTGCATATCCATGTCGAGCATTTCGATCTTGACATCAAGCTTTCGTGATTCAATCGTTTGTAACTCTAACCCATCGCGAGTACAGCGGCCAATTTCACCATCGTGTAGATACACTACTTGATTGGTGTAGCCAACCAGCGCCGAAGCATCACTAGCGATATACGTTTCGCCGTCTCCGACACCAATGATTAGCGGGCTACCTTGGCGAGCCACAATAATTTCTTCGGGGTTCATGGTATCAAGCACTGCGATGCCATATGCTCCAACGACCATTTTCAATGCACCAGTGACCGCTGTCAGTAAATCTGGTGAGTCGCGCCGCAGATAGTCAATCAGGGCTGCCAGTACCTCGCTATCAGTATCACTCTTAAATTCGTACTCATGACCAGAAAGCATCGTTTTAAGGTCTTGGTAGTTCTCGATAATACCATTATGTACCAAGTAAATATCACCGACGTGGTGTGGATGGGCATTGCGTTTACTTGGTTCACCATGCGTTGCCCAGCGGGTGTGTCCGATGCCGACCGTATCACTCGTCTTATGTTGTCCGACGAGCTCTTCCAGTGCTGCTACCTTGCCTTTGGTACGCAGCAGGGTTGGTGTAGCAGAATCCGACAGGGTGATAATTCCGGCGCTGTCATAGCCGCGGTACTCGAGCCGCTTTAGTTCAGCGACAAGGATATTCTGCGCCTCGCGCTCACCGATATAGCCAACAATTCCACACATAAATTATTTCTCCTTTAGTATTAATTGATACACATTCTTTAGTATACGGTATCATAGAGAAAAAATGAACAAAAAGTAATAATTACAACAACCTACCCCTGTAAGAAAGTGTTGTATATAATACAATTATTAATATCACTATTCAAAATGGATGCAGCATTTGGCGAGTACACTCGTCGCAACGTAGTGTCCACCAGTAGCGATTAACAAAGTTGGAAGCGGTAATGACAGAAGTGTATGAAAGGTGGCGACACCGAGTTGGTGACAGCACCCGAGTACGATACTGATGAGTGCGACGTAAACGATAACAAATTTTGTACCACTAACGCTGAGCCTATCAAGGGTGCGCTTGACGTAGAAAAATGTGACACCGTAGCAGATCGCGATGAAGATAAATAGAAAGAATAATAGAAAGACGGCAGACTGTCCGCTGGCTTTGATAAATAAGGTGGTGAGCTTGATGAACATCCAGGTTACTGCAAGTGCTATGGTCAAAATGAGAGCGATACTTAACGAAGGTAGTTTTGGTAAGCTGGTTTGATGGCGACGATCGTACTCGGCATTTAGCTTCTGACGCTCGTCATATGATAATCGTTTTGGGTACACGCCGGCGCGGGCTGCCTCGGGTGTTACTTTTTTAGAAAAGATACTCATGCTCATAGTATAAACCCTATTTACAACAGTTTGCAAACCAGTTATAATTAAGAACATACGCCGTGAGGTCTGTTTAATGGACTGTACCCGCGTGAAATATAATTAAATAAAGGAGAACTTCTACAAATGGCAGATGCATTTGACCGAAGCAAGCCGCACGTTAACGTGGGTACAATGGGCCACGTTGACCACGGTAAGACGACACTGACCGCCGCAATTACGGCAGTGCTCGCAAAGCGCCTCCCAAGCGCAGTGAACAAGCCAGTTGCGTACGACCAGATCGATAACGCACCAGAAGAGCGCCAGCGTGGTATTACTATCGCCAGCTCACACCAAGAATACGAGTCACCGAACCGTCACTACGCGCACGTTGATATGCCAGGCCACGCTGACTACGTCAAGAACATGATCACCGGTGCTGCCCAGGTTGATGGCGCGATCCTCGTGATTGCTGCAACCGACGGTCCGATGCCGCAAACCCGCGAGCACGTGCTGCTGGCAAAGCAGGTTGGCGTGCCAAAGATCGTTGTCTTCCTCAACAAGATGGACATGGCTGACGCAGATATGGTCGAGCTGATCGAAGAAGAAGTTCGTGAGCTGCTTGCTAAGAACGGCTTTGACGAGAATGCTCCAATTATCAAGGGTTCGGCTCTTAAGGCATTGGAGGGCGATGAGAAGTACGAAGACGCCATCATGGAGCTGGTTGATGCTATGGATAGCTATATCCCAGAGCCACCACGTGACATGGACAAGCCATTCATTATGCCAATTGAGGACGTCTTCTCGATCAAGGGTCGCGGTACTGTGGCAACTGGTCGTATCGAGCAGGGTGTTGTTAAGCTGAACGACGAGGTTGAAATCGTTGGTATCCGCCCAACTCAGAAATCAGTAGTCACTGGTATTGAGGCGTTTAAGAAGTCTCTGGATCAGGGTCAAGCAGGTGACAATGCCGGCGTTTTGCTACGCGGTATTGAGCGCAGCGACATTGAGCGCGGTCAGGTTTTGGCTAAGCCAGGTACGATTACACCACACACCGAGTTTGAAGCTGAGGTGTACATCCTGAAGAAGGAAGAAGGCGGTCGCCACACTCCATTCTCCAAGGGTTACAAGCCACAGTTCTACTTCCGCACCACTGACGTGACGGGTGAAGTTGAGCTGCCAGCTGACAAAGAAATGGTCATGCCAGGCGACACCGTAACCTTCAAGGTTAAGTTGCTCGCCCCAATCGCTATGGAGCAAGGTTTGAACTTTGCCATCCGCGAAGGTGGCCGTACCGTTGGTGCTGGTGTGGTGACAAAGATTAACAAATAGTCTTTACACTGCAGCCCAAAAATCCCCCGGTTTCCGGGGGATTTTTAATGATATATTACTATGAGTATCTTGACAAAACAACAAGATAGCGTTACAGTAGAGAAGTTATCGCAATAAAAATTAGGAGACAAACATGAATAAACAGAAGTTGGTGATCGTCGGTGCGGGTGGCATGGTCGGTGCGACGGCGGCGTACGCCTGTGCACTGCGGAGTGTAGTTGAGGAAATTGTGTTGATCGACCGCAACCCTGACTTGGCGTGGGGGCAGGCGGCTGATATCAATGACGCAATGGGAATTGATCGGTGTGTTGTGGTGCGGCCAGGCAGTTATGACGATATCAAGACTGATGATATCGTGGTTATCACCGCTGGTGCGCCGCAGCAGCCGGGGCAGACACGATTGGAGTTACTTGGCGTGAACGCTGAGATTATGCGTGGGACAGTGAGAAATATTATGAGAAACGGTGCCCGTCCGTATATCCTTGTAGTGTCGAATCCGGTCGATGCATTAACGTATGTGGCGCTGAAGGAATCGGGCTTGCCAAAGGGTCGGGTGTTTGGTACCGGAACGACGCTCGATACGTCGCGGCTTAAGTCGTATATCGCGGATCAGCTAGATGTACATAGTCGAGAGGTTGATGCCTATATTTTAGGGGAGCATGGTGATTCATCATTTGCGACAATTGAATCAGCGCAAGTCGGTGAGGTACCACTTGCTGATTATCCGGGATTTAAGCCAGCGATGGTCGACGGTATTGAGGAGAAAATTCGTCAGCGGGCATACCGGGTGATCGAGACCAAGCGGTCGACGTATTATGCAATTGGTTTCGTTATTTCCAAGATTGTCTCGGCACTACGCTCATCGTCGCGTTCAGTATATCCAGTTTGCTCACTGGTTGAGGGCGAGTATGGACTGCACGATGTAGTGCTTGGCCTACCGTCAACGATTTGTGCAGATGGTGTGAAGATCTTGACTGGATATCCGCTTAATGAGCGCGAGCAGGCGGCGCTACGTCATTCGGCCGAAGTGGTAACGGAGGCAATTCGTAGTTTAGAGTAATGCTTGACGGAATAAATATTATATGTTACAGTATAGATTACTATGGAAGAGTTGTCGCACAAAAAAGCGCAAAAATTAAGAGTCGAAACACTTGGTGAGTATATCAATCCGCTAGCAGGTGATATTTACGAGACCGCCTTGAATTTGTTTCCGGCTCGGACACTAGAGGAGATGCAAATTGTTATTGATGAGAACAGTGGTGACTTCAGAGGTGGTGAGGGTGAAGTATGGGATGGTGAGAAAATTCCAATGATTGTCATCGGCACGAGGGAGACGCTGTCTAGTCCGAATCTCATAGCGCGGATGTCGTCTCGATTGGGTGTGCCACGTGAGCGACTTGAGGATACAGAAATAGGTCGTCAAATCGTCGGGTTGATAGCGTTTTGTCATGAGTTAGGGCACGTAATCCAGCTTGACGAAAAGGTAATGCAGGTTTTTGGTGAGATAGATAATACCATCGTACCTCTACCGGTGGACTATACTAGTGAACAATACCAAGAATATGTCCGGTCTGACCACGAAGCTAATGCCGATTATATTGCAGCCTGTATTTTGGCGGCGAGCCAGTTAGGTGAAGCTATGGGTTATCGGCCACCGATTGAAGATGTCGCGCAGTGGCGCCAGTGGGTGGCAGCAAATCCGGTGGTTCTTGACTAGCCATACTTCAGGTATTGTGATATAATTGCCGGGCAGTATTAATTTACTCCGAGAACTCGGCCGTCCGCGAGGCATGGACGTGAGCAGAGGTTACGGAGTCGCACATAAAGGAGGAGCTATGGCTCAAGACACTGGTATCAAGATTCGTATTCGCCTGAAAGCGTACGACCATAAAGTCATCGACCAGTCAGCAAAACAAATTATCGATACGGCAATTCGCACCGGCGCGAGCGTAGCTGGCCCTGTGCCGCTGCCGACTCGTCGCAGTACCTACACGGTAGTAAAAAGCCCGCACGTCTACAAAATGGGCGGCGAGAGTTACGAGATGCGCACCCATAAGCGCCTTATTGACATTACTAATGCCACACCAAAAACGATTGATAGCCTGCAGAATCTGAGCTTACCGGCTGGTGTTGACGCTGAGATTCGGATGTAATTTCCCTAATCGTACAGCAGAATTTACCACGATCCCGCTTGATAAGCATAAGCGGGATTGTTTTTATGTAGAAAACGTAGTACGGTAGGAGTGTACTAAATAAATACCGTCTATGACGGTGGAGGGATGTATGGGAATACTAAAGAAAACAGTAACGGTGCTCGGACTGTCGGCGACGGTGTTTGGCTTGGTGCTGAGTGGTGCACCGGTTGCGAATGCTATCGAGAATGTCGCTGCTTTCAGTGATGCGATTGGCCTGAATAAGGACGGCTCGTTATGGCTGTATCAGAATAACGCTATTCCAGGCTGGCCATTTAGCGGCGGTTCAACAAAGATCGGTCAGGGATTTGACGGGTACACAAACATTACATTCGCCGATATGGACGGTGATGGTCGTCCGGATATTGTTGCCTACCCAAAAAATCAAAAGGCTCAAGTGTTCCGCAATAATGGCTCCACGACGACACCATTTGCTGACAAGCCAGTCGCCAGCGATATTGACTATCAGGGTGATGCAGTGTTCGCCAAGCTGCACGGTAAAGACAGCCCGGCCTCACATGTTTATGTTGATAACAACGGTAACTTGATGGCAGGCAAAGTCTATCTACGCTACAAGAAGCTTGAAGGAGTGTATGATTTTGTGTCAGATGAGGCTCGTCAGATTGGTCATGGCTGGAAGAATTTTCGATCAATTGTCGCTGGTGACTTAAATGGGGATGGCTATGATGACATCGTCGCGGTACACCGGGACGGTACGATGTGGGCATATCTCAATCGTGGACGCGACAACAAGACAACAATGTTTGAGAGTGGTCGTCAAATCGGTCACGGCTGGAATGGATTTGATACGATTATGCTCGGTAATATGAATGCCGATAGCTTGGCGGATATTGTTGGCCGGACGAAAGATGGACGGTTGCTGCAATATACAAATAGCGGCAATATGAATTGGCCGTTTAGTAGTGGTTCAATAGAAGTTGGTCACGGTTGGAATGGATTTAAGTCGGTCCACCTGACAAATATGTGGTAATTTATTTCTCGTAACCTAAACTTAGGGCAGCCTCGCTTTGTGTGCGGGGCTGCTTTGCTATGGTGCGCCTGGTATGATATGATAAAAAAGCTTATGGCAAAACAAAAATCACGAACGTACGCTCGTAATCGCTCAAAGGCAAGTATCATTACCAACCGCAAAGGTCGGGAGCGGCTGTATGAAAATGACAGCACCTTTTTCGTAAAGTTGGTGGTGTGTGTCGTGCTGGCGGCATTGTGGTTGCGACTGAAGCAGCCGATTGAGCTGGGTGTGGTAGCGATCCAGGCGCTGCCGGTTGGACTGATTGTCGGCCTGCTTTTAGTGGTGTCGGTCGAGAAGTATCAATTTAATCGCAAGATTTGGTACGTGACGCTGATTTTAATGGCAATTGTGACATCATTTACGCCCGTAGGGATTATGATCTAGCCCGGGGTTATATTTAGCGAAAAACAGAGGCCGTAGAGTGCGATACCGGCCGCAACTGAGACATTAAATGACTCTTTAGCACCCTGCATGGGGATTTCGACAATGTGATCGCACCGCGCTAGAATGTCCGGCTCAATGCCATAGACCTCCTCGCCGAGGAGTAGGGCAAAGCGGGTTGGTGGCCGGAACGTATTGAGCTCTGTACTCGACGCTGACTGCTCTAGGGCAATCACAGGTAAGCGTTCCCTGCTGGCATTCTCCGCCAACCACTGGTGAATATCAACTACGTAGCTAAAGGGCAGCATTGTTTCTGCGCCTAGCGCAGTCTTGTGAATCTGGGCGGTCAACCTTTCGGTAATGTGCGGCAGCCTTGGATCGATAGACCGGGGATCGGCTAATCGTAAATCGGGGTACGGCGTATAGCCGCTAAAGATAATTTGTCTGACGCCAAAGCCTTCGGCTGTTCTCATAATTGCACCGACATTGTACGTCGAGCGAATATTGTGCATGAGGAGGGTAATTTCTGGCATGATATCATTATAGCACTCGCCCAAGGATAAGCTTTTTGCTATAATAAGGTTGATGGATGAAGATCGAATTCAACAACAACGTCGCGATCAAGATGAAGACGCGACCCGGAAACGAGCGGCGATTTTAGGCCTGCAGTATCTGGATGCTCGCGAGTTTGAGCAGACAATTCCGCTGATTCGTGATATTTTGACGATTGAAGAGATGTATAACGGACACGTTGTGCCGCTGGCGATAAACCCTGACGAGCAGTCATATCGGTTTGGCATTACGTCACAGACACCACAATCATTAGTAGCAACGATGACTAATAACTACCGCGAGCAGGGTATTATTGCTAAGTTCTTTCTAATATCGGCCTCGGGCTTTAGGTCGTTAATGCTGCGATTTGATCCGCCAAAGAAAGTGATTTATGATAATATCGAAATTGCCAAAGAGGGTGATAGTGACACACTCCAGCAGGTCAGCCAGACATTAGCGACCGTCGGCACGAACGACGTGTTTAACTATTTGATCGATCAGGCGGATCGGCTGAATGCGTCGGATATTCATATTGAGAATCAGCGCGATACTATTCGGGTGCGGATGCGCGTTGATGGCGCGCTGCACTCGGTGGCGGAGCTGGGCCGTGATCGTTATCGAGTTATCATGGCGGCGCTGGCTTCGCGAGCAAATATTTCGACGGCGTCCAATGAGCCGCAGTCGGGGCACATGCAGCAAGAAATCCATCGTGACGGTATATCACACCTCCTTAACCTCCGTGTCGAAGCAGTGCCAACCATGTATGGTCAAGACGTAGTGCTGCGCTTATTTAATTTTGACACCTCGATGTTGAACCTAGACTTGCTCAGTATCGGTGCGGCTGAGCGGGCGCAAATTGATGAGATCATTTCCCATCCGCGTGGTCTGGTGCTGTTAGTTGGGCCAACTGGCTCGGGTAAGTCAACGACTTTGTACAGCATTCTCAATGCGCTCAATACGCCGGATCGTAAAGTGATTACACTGGAAGACCCAGTAGAAAATACCATTCCCGGCATTACGCAGATCCCGATTGATACGACGGCTGGCCAGCGGTTTGATGATGGGCTGCGTAGTGTGCTGCGCCTCGACCCGGACGTGGTGATGGTTGGCGAGATCCGTGATCAGGAAACGGCCAAGACAGCAATTCAGGCGTCGATTACCGGGCATCTGGTGCTGTCAAGCTTTCATGCTAACTCGACGTCAGCGGCATTTAGTCGAATTATTGATATGATCGGGCAGAATCCAATTTTTAGTTCAGCGGTGCGCCTATTGATCGCTCAGCGGCTGGTGCGGCGCCTGCATGATGAGAGCAAGGAAGAGTATGAACCAGATGAGGCAACACGCAACTGGGTAAAGGAGGTCTTGCGGGATCTACCGTCACATGTTGATTGTCCTGATCTTGATACGTTCAAGCTGTGGCGACCCGTGGCGACCGACGAGGTGCCGTTTGGCTACAAGGGGCGTATCCCAGTGATGGAGCAATTGGTGGTGACTGAGGAAATTCAGAAGTTTCTACGTGGCGATATTGCTGATGTGCACACCGAGGCGATTGAGGCTACAGCCAAGAAACATGGCATGGTGACGCTGCTGCAGGCGGGCGTGCTAGCGGCTTTGCGCGGCGAGACGACACTTGAGGAAGTTAATCGAGTTATCTAGTGGACATCAAAAAGCCACGCTAAGGCCATCACTCCGACGGTTTCCATTATGATTGTTAGCATATGCGAATAGGGTTATGTGATAACACGAGCGACGGTTGACGGCACTCGCTCATCAAATGGCGAAGGAATGACTTCATCGGCCGTTGGGTTTTCAACTAGTGCCGCCAGTGCTTTGGCTGCTGCGAGTTTGTGCTGGTCGGTGATTTTTTTCACACCATGATCGAGCGCCCCGCGGAAGATACCTGGGAAGGCCAGGGAATTATTAATTTGGTTTGGAAAATCGCTGCGGCCAGTAGCGATGACTGCTACGCCCGCCTCTCGGGCGACGTCTGGCATGATTTCTGGTACCGGGTTTGCCAGGGCAAAGATGATTGGATCCTCGGCCATTTTCTGTACCAATTCAGGTGTGAGCAGCCCAGCGCGCGACACACCAATAAACACGTCAGCATCGGTGATGGCGTCGTCAATGGAGCCGGATTGTGAAGCGTCGACGTATTCTAACAGTGCAGTTTTTTCCGCATTCAAATCAGTGCGAGACGCACCAACAATGCCGCGGCTATCTACTGCCATGATGTTCCTCGCGCCGTATAAGTGCAATAATTTGATGATGGCCGTACCGGCTGCGCCCGCGCCAATGACTACAAATTTACAGTCTGCCAAATTTCGTCTCGTCAATTTCGCGGCATTGATCAGCCCCGCCAACACCACTATCGCTGTACCATGTTGGTCGTCATGAAACACGGGGATGTCCAGCTCAGCCTTCAGGCGCTCTTCAATCTCAAAACATTTTGGTGCGGCGATGTCTTCCAGGTTAATCGCCCCAAAGCTCGGTGCGATTGCCTTGATCGTGGCAATAATTTCTTCTGGTTGGTGAACGTCCAGTACAACCGGCACAGCGTCGACATTAGCGAAATGCTTGAACAGCAGCGCCTTGCCTTCCATCACCGGCATGGCGGCTTTCGGTCCCAAATCGCCCAAGCCTAAAATCGCTGAGCCGTCAGAAATCACGCCGACTAGATTATTCGTCCAGGTGTACTTTGGTAAATCCGCTGGGTTTTCGGCAATCGCCTGGCTGACCGCACCCACGCCTGGGCTGTAATAGGCGCTTAATTTGTCACGGTCCAGTTTCTCCTGGTCGCGCAAGCTGGTAGTAATTTTACCCTTATATTTCTTGTGTAATTCAAGTGCTAGTGTATTGTAATCCATGCGGTCAATTATAGCGCAGTTTGGTGAAGTTTTCAGGAGTTGCTATCTTTGGGTAATTGTGCTAGAATTGATAACTAATTGTATCGGTGACATTAAATATCGAGTCTTTCAGTGTGGAGCTATAGGGATACAACTATATGGCCAGCTGTTAAGATCCCGAAACAGAGGAAAACAGTATGAGTTTTGAACTAATCAACAAAGTCAATCAAGCACAGAAAAAGCAAGCAGTTGTTGATGTCCGCAGTGGTGACACCGTGCGTGTGTACCAGAAAATTAAGGAAGGCAACAAAGAGCGTATCCAGATGTTTGAAGGTGTGGTTATTCGCACCGACAACAAACAGTCACACACCTCACGCATCACCGTTCGTAAAATTGCTTCAGGTGTTGGTGTGGAAAAATCATTCTTGCTGCACAGCCCGCTGATCGAGAAAGTGGAAATTGTCCGCCGCGCTAAGGTTCGCCGCAAGTTCCTCAGCTTCTTGCGTAAGCGCTCTGGTAAATCAGCTCGCTTGACTGCCAAAAACTTTGACCGCGTAGCTGTCAACAACGTGCATGACGCCAAGGCTGAAGCAGAAGCTGAACGCTTGAAAGAGGAGGCCGCACAGGCTGCCGCTGCCAAGCAAGCCGAAAAAGACGCTGCTCAGGCAGAACTTGACGCCAAGGCTGCCGAGGTCGCAGCTCGCCACAAAGAAGCGTAATTAGTTTTGAGACACATAGGCCGCTCTCTCTGGGGGCGGTTTTCTCATGGTATAATGCCAATATGTCGATCTTTCACTATATCTCTGTGTTTGTTCCGGTGGCTTTGGCGTGTGCAGTGCCATATGTGTTGCGCCGCCATGGCTTCACCAACGAAAAGAAGTATCGCTGGTTGTTATACCTTGCCTGTGTGTTATTCTTCATCTCGTGGTATTTGCCGTCGCCGCTCATTGAGGGGCGAGACACCAGTTTTACGACGCATTTCGTGGGCGGCGGGTTGTTTACGGGACTAGTGTGGGTATATTTGGTGCTGGCGACACGCTGGCGGGCGCACTGGTTGGTGATGGCGTTCTCGGTGTTTGCGTTGGTGTCGGCGCTGGGCTGTATCAATGAACTGGCGGAATTATTTATGGTCAAGGTTGGTTTGGCGCACATCACGTTAGACGATACCAATTGGGATATCTTGGCGAACACATTGGGCACGGCGGCGGTGTGGCTTGGTTGGGTGGTCGTAAGATTAGCGGCAAAAAAGGGCCAGCACGCGCATGATTCTCGGCATTGATGAAGTTGGACGCGGGCCATGGGCGGGGCCGCTGGTGGTCGGTGCGGTGATTTTGGGCGGTGCCGAGATTGAGGGTTTGGATGATAGTAAAAAGTTGACTAAAAAACGCCGCGAGACGCTGGACGAGGTAATTCGTGAGCAGGCGGCTGCCTGGGCGCTAGGCTGGGTGAGTGCCAGTGAATTGGACGACGTTGGCATGAGCCAGGCATTACGGCTGGCGACGCGGCGGGCGGTGAAGCAAATTCAGTCGCAGTGTAAAGCGAATAATGTGGCGTTTGATGAAATTATCATTGACGGGACGGTTAATTTTTTGGCGGATACGGCACTGGAGCGATACGTGACGGTGATGGCCAAGGCCGATGGTTTGATCCCCGGCGTGTCGGCGGCGTCGATTATCGCCAAAGTAGCGCGTGACCAGTTTATGGCTGAGCAAGACGTGGTCTATCCGGGGTATGGCTTCGCGTCAAATGCTGGCTATGGCGTGGCCAAGCACCAGGCGGCGATTGAGCGGCTGGGTGTGACGCCGCTGCATCGGTTGAGCTTTGCGCCGCTACAAAAGTATGTGGGTAGCATGAAGTCACAGAATCTGCACCAGAAAAAGTCAAGTGCTCTACCGAATGAGTCGCCTGTCGGATATCCTCAGAAAATAATTCGGGACCCACGTAAAGTTGCCCAAATTTTTTCCGAGGATATCACTCCAGTCGATTTTGTAGACACCGAAGATGTTATGCAAATCGATGTACCAAATACCGCTCCAGAAACGGAAAAATTAGCAACAACTCGCCAAATTGGGGATAGGGGTGAGCAAGCCGCCGCAGATTGGCTGACGACTGATGGTCATGAGATTATTGCCCGCAACTGGCGGACGCGGTACTGCGAGATTGACATCGTCAGCATAAAAGACGATGTGCTGTATTTCACCGAAGTCAAATATCGCAAGAATTCCAGATATGGTGATGGCTTGGCGGCGATTACCAACAAAAAACAGCGACAAATGCGCTTTGCAGCTGAGCTATTTATGATAAAACATCCGCAACACGAGGGGCGTGATATGCGGATGTTAGCTATAGCTGTCGACAGGGATTACAACGCCGAATGCCTAGTGGTGTAGGGTATAAATTTGGCGATGTGTCGTTAGTTAGGGTCTCGGTTGATTACTGCACTTTCGATGGAACAGTCTTCTATGGTGGCTTCAAATATATTGTTGCCGGCTGGCGTGTCGATAACGCGTGTTTTGAAGCCTGTGTCGCCTCGTGAGCAAAGGGCGGTTATCTCAAGAGTATGTGGAAATAGCTCACCCCTTGGCGTAGGATTACTGCTTGGTTCATTTATACCAGTAACTATGACATTGCCGCCGCCGGGGCAACCAACAGTAACTACTCCGAGCCTTGGCTCTCTAGTTATATTATATTCGTAAGTTTCAGCACTCTCAATCTGCGGTACTGCTAACGAATCGTGGCCGCAAGCCACGGAGACAGTCTTGTGTTCGGTGGTTCTCTTCCCTGAGCAGCCTACGACTCCAAATGCGGCTGTGCCAGCCATTAAAGCCCAAGCCACGGCCTTTTGCCCCAGCCTACGCGCGGTGTCAGCTATTTGGTGTAGTGTATCTCTCCGGTCTCCCTGGCTACCAATAGTGTTGTGATTTCCCATAGAATCTCCTTAAATTGAGTTAATTTATTACCTCAAACACGTGCCAACTCCACTCAGTGTGACTAAATGTTTATCCGTGATTATACCACTTGATATTACATAAGTCAATAGTAAAAGCGTATAACTCACATTACTTATTAAGCGCATCAATAACCGCGGCCTGATCCCGCTCAATCAGTGCTACTCTGCCAGCGATTTCGCGGATGCCCAGATCAATGGTGCGGGTCAGGGCTGGTTCGGCGCGCAGCGGCGTGGTAAATTCGGTGAAATCGTTTAGCTCATCACGGGTCAACAGAGCGCTGGCGGCGTAGCGGATAAAAGTATCGTAGCTTTTATCGCCGCCAAAGGTATCTTTCACCCACGACCAATTTTCTTTCAGCCAATTCCAAGCAATTTGCCGGTTTTCCCGCGTACGGATCAGATAAATAAACCAGCGGCTGGCATCTTGTGGACGTATGATAGTAGTATCCTTGATCGCTGTTAAAATTTGCTCGGTAGTTGCTGGATTCTTCGTCGAGGTCAAGCTTAGTGCGATATCAACCTGCAGGTCGGCTGACGGCGTATTCTGATATATCGTAAAAAGCTTGTCAATCATTTCTGGCGTCTCAAACTGTCTGACATTGGCGTTGATGATCAGCGGGCGAATCTCAGCTGGTAAATCATCTGGGTCGGTTTCGTCAAAGCGTCGTTTGGCCTCCGTGAGCGCTACTGAATCCTCACCATATAACATCAAACCCAGCGCTGCCGTGCGCCGCTCGTGATCATCATCAGACTCGCCGCTCCGTTTATCCCAGCCAAGTTCCATGAAGGTATCGTGGGCAAATTCAGCAGAAATCTGCTTTAGCCGAGCACGTCCTGCTTCGTTATCGTCAACAAATTTCCGTAATTCCGCCAGCGCACCGGCCGCCATACTAAAAACCTTCTCATTGGTCTCGTGCTGAAAAACGCGTGCCAGCGGTAGCAGCGCCGCCGAACTTTCTCGTCCAGCCCGTGTTAGCAGTGTCATGTCTTGCAGTAAGCAAATTTTATCTAATGTCGGTAATTCTGCCGCCTTTTCGATCAATCGGTCTCGCATTACTGAGTCGTAATGCGTTACGAAATGTCCGTTCAGTCCGCAGTTCAGTCGAACGTCGCTATTTATCGTAAATGTTTTCTCGCGCTCGGTCAGAATATCATCAAGCGGCTGATTGGCGAACAGCGGAATCGGCCACAGGACGTCGGACGGCTGATGATCACCGATGAAAAAGCGTTCCTGGCGCAGGGTGGCGGTAGGTTGTCTATCAGAACTATCTTGCTCGACCTGTACAATCGGCAAACCTGGCTGCGAAATCCAAGTGTTCATCAAGTCAACAATCGGCTGTTCGCTGGCGGTTTCTAGCTCCTGCCATAAATCATTACCAACAGTGTTTTGGTAAGCAAATTTTTCAAAATATGACTTCAGCCCTGCACGAAACGCCTCCTCGCCGATCAGCCGCCGTACCATCACCAGTAGACGCCCGCCCTTTGCATAGACAATTGCTGGGTCAAACAACGTGCTGATCTCATCCGGATGATTAACGTCGGCCTGCACTGGCTGGACACCGTCCAGGCTATCGCGCCGCAGTGCCGCGGTGACCTCGCTTGTCGCAAATTCCTCCCACATCCGCCACTCAGGGTGTAGTGCGTCGATCGCCACGTATTCCATCATGTTAGCGAAACTTTCGTTCAGCCACAGGTCATTCCACCACTGCATGGTCACCAAATTACCAAACCACTGGTGGCTGAGTTCGTGAGAGATGACGGTGGCGATAAAGCGTTTGGACGATTCCGGCGTTAATTTCGGATCAGCCAGCAGGCAACTTTCGCGGTAGGTGATGAGTCCCCAGTTTTCCATGGCGCCCGAAGAGAAATCTGGCAGCGCTACGTGATCGGATTTTGGCAGCGGATATGGCACGCCAAAATATTCATCGTAAAAATCAATGGAGCGCGTGGCGATATCTAGCGCAAAATCTAGGGTCTCCTCGCTCTGAGCTGGTGTGGCCCAGACATTTACCTCGACGCCAGATTTAGTGCGGGCAGTTTTCTTGTGTAGTTCGCCGACAACGAAAGCCAGTAAGTAGCTGCTCATCCGTGGTGTGGTGGCGAAGGTGGTTGTTAGCACGCCGTCGTCTTTAGAAGATTTGGCGACGGGCATGTTGCCTAGGACGGTTAGTTCCGGAGCAGTCACAAGCGTGACGTCATAGGTGGCTTTGGCAGCTGGCTCATCAACACACGGAAAGACTTCGCGGGCATGGTGCGATTCAAATTGGGTGGCAAACAATTGCTTTTTCACGCCGTCGTGGGTAAAGTAGCACGGATACAGTCCATGCATGGCGTCGGTGATAGTGCCAGAAAACTCAACACGAACGGTGCGCTGGCCGCTGGATAAATCTGGGCGCGATAGGCGCAGCTCATCAAATTCATCATGGGAAAACTCAGCTGGCTGATCGTCAATTAACGCTGAATGAATGGTCAAGTCTTTGGTGTGTAGCGAAATTAATTCATTAGTTGACTCGCCAGAAATGATTACCGTGCCAGAAAACGCTTTTTCTTCAGCGTGCGTCAGATCGAGAGTTAATGTGTAATGATGTGGTATAAAGGTGTCGAGTAGGCGTGGAACTGTTTTCATACTTTCATTATAATATAGATTATGGCAACGGGGAAAATAAGGCGTCGGCAAATCATGGTACTGCTTGTCATGGCGGTGGTGGGTGCAGTAGTGTGGGCGGTGCAACTGCAGCAGCCGCGGGTCGCGCCGACTTCGCCGTCCATGCAGCGGAAATTATTTGGTGATTCAAACGCTCAAGCGGAGTTAGCTAAACTAGAGGTTAAAGGTCGCGCACCTAAAACGGGCTACAGCCGCAAACAATTTAGTGATGGTTGGGGTAAAATGAGTGGCTGCTCGGTGCGTGAAGTAATTTTGGCGCGGGATCTAACGGAAACAAAAATTGACGATAAATGTCGCGTGTTGGCCGGGACACTACGTGACCCGTATACCGGCCGAACGATCAAGTTTCAGCGCGGGCCAGAGACCTCGTCGAAAGTACAAATCGATCACGTGGTGGCGTTGAGTGATGCGTGGCAGAAAGGTGCACAGCAACTACCACGTGAGGAACGAGAAAAATTGGCAAACGACCCGCTGAATTTGTTGGCTGCTGACGGTCCGGCCAACCAAGCCAAAGGCGATGGCGACGCGGCAACCTGGCTGCCTCCTAACAAACCGTTTCGCTGTCAGTACATTGAACGGCAGGTAGCGGTTAAGCGTAAATATCGTCTGTGGGTAACAAATGCAGAAAAAGAGGCGATGGGCAAGGTGTTGGCCAGCTGCGGCTCGACGTGATGAGTTGAGCTTCCAAGGACTTGATTAGTTGCAAATATCGCCCAAACCGCTTATACTAAACCCATGAAGATTTATCTTGGCTCAGATCATCGAGGGTTTGCATTGAAAGAAAAAGTATTTGCGTATTTGGCAAAGAATGGTTACGTGGTCGAAGATGTCGGTGGTCGTGAGCTTAATCCTGATGACGACTTTCCGCAGTTTGCGGCAGCGGCAGCGCTGCGAGTGATTGGTGATGGCGAGGATGAGCCACGGGCAATTTTAATTTGCGGCGGCGGTCAGGGCATGTGCATGGCGGCGAATCGTTTCAAGGGGATCCGCGCCAGTGTGATTTGGGATGCACATGAAGCGAGGATGACACGGCGTGACAATAATTCGAATGTACTATGTCTGCCGGCTAGGGTTCTCGAGGATAACGAAGTTGCCTGGAAGGGCATTGTTGAAACGTGGCTCAATACTGCATACGCGGATGCCCCGCGGTATAATCGGCGCAATGCGCAACTGGATGAAATCGTATGAGTAGTGTTATCGCCCCGGCAATTTTGGCAGAAAATGCCCAGCAATACAAAGAGCAGGTTGATAGAATCACTGGCTTTGCCGAGCGGGTACATATTGATTTGACTGATGGTGAATTTGCGCCAACCGTTACGATTGGTATTCCAGAGTTATGGGCACCAGAAGGTTGGACGATTGATATTCATGCCATGGTGAACAAACTGGATGAGTATGTGCCGAAGTTGATCACGCTGAGACCGCACTTGATTATCATTCATGCTGAGGCCGAAGGCGACGTGTTGGGGGCACTCAAGGAAATTAAACGTTCAGGTATCATGGCTGGATTGGCACTATTGAGACCAACGGTGCCGCAAACTGTTGAAGAACTTATTAAGGAAGCAGAGCATGTCTTGATTTTCAGCGGTGAGCTAGGCAAATTTGGCGGAACAGCCAGCCTGATGCAGCTGGAAAAAATTCGGCTCGTCAAGATGATTAATCCGAACGTTGAAATTGGCTGGGATGGTGGTGTGATGGTCGACAATGCTTATAGCCTTGTTCAGGGCGGTGTGAACATACTGAATGTTGGCGGGACAATTCAAAAAGCGACTGATCCGCCGGCAATGTTCGCTAAACTCCAGCAGGAAATTAGCAAGACGGGTGTGCTCGGGTAGTTTGCTATGAGCGAACTCACGATTAGCCGGCTAGAAGAGAGGGCGCGAGAACTACGACAGCTGGTTATTCGTCAAGTAGCAGCCGCCGGCAGCGGTCATGTGGCGGGACCGCTGGGGTTTGCTGATGTGATGGCGGTGTTGTATTTTCAGATGCTTAGATTGCGGCCAGAAGAGCCGGATTGGTCTGATTGCGATCTGTTCGTCATGAGTAACGGCCATTATGCGCCACTGCTATACGCAGCGATGGCGATGCGCGGATTTTTATCGGAATCAGAGTTAATGAGTTTGCGGCAGTTGGGCTCGCGGCTACAAGGGCATCCGGAGCGAGTGAAATTACCAGGGCTAGAGACGACCAGTGGGCCGTTAGGCTGCGGTCTCAGCCAGGCTGCTGGCATGGCGTACTATCTGCAGCACTTACAGAGCTCAGATCGCCTTGTATATTGTAGTTTAGGTGACGGTGAACTTAATGAAGGCAATATTTGGGAGGCAGCGATGTTTGCAGCTAAGTATAAATTAGGCCAGCTGATCGCCATCATTGACCGTAATACTATTCAAATTGGCGGCAGTACTGAGCAGGTCATGCCGCTGGATGATTTGGGCGAGAAATGGCGCAGTTTCGGCTGGCAGGTGCAGGAAATTGACGGGCATGACATGGCGCGAATTATCGCGGCAATTGAAGCAGCACAGGCAGTGCGCGAGCAGCCGAGCATTATCATCGCGCATACGATACCCGGGCGCGGCGTTGATTTTATGGAGGGTGATTATCGGTGGCACGGCAAGGCGCCGAATGCTGAGCAGGCCGCCGCAGCGCTGGCGCAATTAGATCTATCAGCCAAGAAACGGCCAGAAGAAGGGATGGGCGTATGAGCGTATTGCGGGACGATTGGCGCACGGGAAATACCGCGTCGATGCGGCTTGGTTTTGGTCGTGGGTTAGTTCACGCGGCATTGAACAATTCCCAAATTGTGGCCTTAAGCGCTGACCTGGCAGATAGCGTCGGCTTTGGCGAATTTGCTGAGCAAATCGGTGCACCGCGGTTTATCGAGGTTGGTGTGGCAGAGCAAAATTTGGTAACAGTAGCGTCAGGGTTAGCAGCGATGGGTAATATCCCGTTTGCGGCCAGTTATGCGGCGTTCAGCCCGGGGCGGAATTGGGAGCAAATTCGGACGACGATTTGCCTGAATGATCAGCCGGTCAAGCTGGTCGGTTCACATGCCGGGCTGAATGTTGGTGCGGATGGTGCGACGCACCAGATGTTAGAGGACATCGCGCTGATGCGGAGTTTACCAAACATGGTAGTCTTGGCACCGGGCGATGCCTACGAGGCCGAAATGATGGCAGCAGTGATGGCAGCTGATCCGCGGCCAAATTACGTGCGATTGCCGCGAGCTGACATGCCGCTGTTTTTGGATGGCACAGTGGCGATTGGCCGAGCGTCTGTACTGCGGCAGGGTACCGATGTGGCGCTGCTGGGTACTGGCACGATGACGTATCAGCTGCTCATGGCGGCAGAACAATTGGCGTACGCCGGCGTTCGGGCAGAAGTCGTGCATTTTAACACTATCAAGCCGCTGGACGAAGCAGCGGTCGTTGCCGCCGCCCAAAAATGCGGCCGTGTGGTGACAGCAGAAGAAGGGCAAATCACCGGCGGATTTGGCAGTGCGGTGGCGGAAGTACTCAGTGAAAAATTACCGGTGAAAATAAAGCGCATCGGCGTCCGCGACCAGTTCGGCGAAAGCGGCTCGGTAGCTGAATTATGGCAAAAGCATGGACTAGATGTCGAAGCAGTTGTCCGGCACGTAAAAGATGACCTTTCATTTATTTAAGGCTTGCGCAGACGCCAGGGAATTTCTCGAGCGTCCACAGCTATACAGGAAATTGTCACGAGTGTCGCGATCTCCCATGCTGCTGCATAAGTAAAAATACCAAGTTCCCTCATCAGGATTGACCCCATGATGAACCAAAAGATAAGGCCAGCATTTTGACGAAAGCCGTACAAAAATAAATCGTAAAACCCCTTCGCCTCTTTTCATTTTCCGTCACCGCTGCTATAATAACCATAAGTAATATGGAGGATAAAGCGAGGTTATGGGACTGACAATTTCTGACATTCGGCGCAATACCACGCATGCACGCCATTTGATGCAGCGGACACGGGCGCAGCACTTTGCGGTCGGTGCGTTTAATATTGATAATCAAGAAACGCTGATCGCGGTGGCGCGAGCGGCGCAGAAGCTCCAATCACCGGTGCTGGTCGAAGTGTCGGATGCCGAGGTGCGGGCTATGGGCCTGGAAAATGTCCGCGATCTGGTAGATAATTATAAGGCCGAGTACGGCATTGAGATGTATTTGAACTTGGATCACGGGCCGACAGTGGAGGGCTGTAAACGGGCGATTGACGCGGGCTATGAGTTTGTGCATATCGATATTTCCCAGGCAAATCACGATGCTTCGGATGAGGAAATCATCGCCAAAACTCGCGAAGTTGTCGAGTACGCCAAGTTTACCGGCGCGTTAGTGGAATCGGAGCCGCATTATTTTTGGGGTTCGTCAAACGTCCATACTGAGGCGATTGACTATGAAGAAATTAAGAAAACTTTCTCTACGCCAGAAGGCGCGCGTGATTTCGTAGAGGCAACGGGAATTGACACCTTTGCGGCGGCAGTTGGTAATTTGCATGGGCTGTATCCGGTGCCGAAAGTGTTGGATTTGGAATTATTAGGACGCATCCGCGAGGCGCTGCACTGTCAGATTTCGCTTCATGGCGGATCAGGCACACCACTGCATTATTTTAAGGATGCGGCGAAAATTGGCGTTTCTAAGATTAATATCAATTCCGATATGCGTTACGCTTTCCGCACGACGCTGGAAAAGACCTTGCGTGAAAATCCGAACGAATACGCCATCGTCAAACTGATGCCACCGGTATATGCTGCTGTTCAGGAAGTAGTTGAGGCGAAAATTCAAGCCTTTGGCTCAGCCGGAAAGGCAGTGGTGTAGTGGCAAAAATTATTACTGTTGGTGCTGGTGTGCAAGATGTTTTTTTAAGTCAGTCGGACGCATTGAAACCGGTGTGTGAGAGCCCAGAACGTTGTTTTGCTAAGTTAGAACTTGGTGCCAAGGCAGACGTCAACCAGATCCATTTTTCGACGGGTGGTGGTGCGACGAATGCCGCCGTGACCTTTGCCAGGCAGGGCCACGAAGTGATGTTTTTGGGCGTTGTCGGCCGTGATCCGGCTGGCCAGGCGGTGTTGGATGATCTGGACGCCGAGAATGTTGATACACGATATGTTCGATTTTCCCAGCAATATAATACGGGCTACTCAGTCTTGCTGTTGGCACCAAACGGTGAACGGACAATCTTGACGTATCGTGGTGCATCGACGCATTATCACGTGGCTGATTTTACCGTGGCGGATATTGAGGCTGATTGGCTATATGTGTCAACGCTGGCGGGTCAGATGACAGTTTTGGATAAGGTATTTCGTGAGGCGCGAGCAGCTGGTATGAAAATTTGCTTTAATCCAGGTAAGCGAGAGCTAGTACAGCGCGATAAGTTAATGGGACTGCTGGATGATGTGGAGGTATTGGCGCTGAATAAAGAAGAGATGCAACAGTTAGTGCCGGGTGATGATCTGGAACAGCTGGTGCGGCGAGCGAAAGAGCTCGTACCGGTAGTGTTGCTGACAGACGGTGTGAACGGTTCGATGGCGTCTGATGGCGTAACGATTGTCAGAGCGGCGATGTACGAGGACGTGCCAGCAATTGATCGGACTGGTGCAGGTGATGCATTTGCCAGTGGTTTTTTGAGTCAGTGGGCTTATGGCGCTCAGTTAAAGGACGCAGTAGTATTTGCCAGCGCAAATTCAAGCTCGGTCGTCAATCATATTGGTGCCAAAACCGGTATCTTATATCAAGGTGCACGACTACATACCATGCCACTAAGCGAAAAGGAGTTTTAATGTCAAGAAACTTAACAAAATTATTGGGTGATTCAGTGCAGACACGAGTCGCCGTCAGTGAGCTCAGGCGAATGGCTGGTGATGACAGTGATGTCAGGCTAATCACTGAGATTCTAGCTCGAGCCCACTCAATTATTCGTGCGCTTGGGCTTGATCCAGCAGATACGACGGGTAGAGAAGTGTACCAGGCGCTAATGGCTGCTGCGCCGCGGCTTGATCAGACAGCCTGGGCGAGAGCCAGCGACTGGGTGATGATGGATTTTGACGGGCAGGTTATCTCGTTTCATCCAGTGGATATCGTCGAAAATTATCATCATCAGTTACCGTACGGCCAGCACTGTATCGAATCTGGTAAGCGCGGGCTTGGCTATGAAATAACTCGTCGTTTTTCAGCTCATCCACGCACGCACACGCCGACTGTTGAGCGTGTCGTCTGCGAGGGCGGGATTTGCTATGTTGCCTCGGCTGTCAGTGAGCCAGTCAAGTCAGCGTCGCCGTTCCAGCTACCGGTAGCTAACGCTAAACCAAAACGTCGCAAGTCAGCTGCCGTGCCCGTAAAATCTAAAAAATCTGCTAGCAAAAAACCTCATAAAAAGTCCCAGCAAAACGCAAATACCCTGAAGAAATCCCAAAAAGTCTGAATTGACACAATAGGTGATCAGCAATAGGTCTTATTTGCTTGTACCAGTTCAATAATCTCATCAACACTATCGGTGATAGTATAAATATCCAGGTCTTTCTCGACGATAGCCCCCTCGGCCAGCATATGGTTGCGGAAAAAGGCGTCCAAATCGCTCCAAAACGCTGTGTCGAACAAGATCACCGGTGCACGGTTGGCTTTTTCAGTCTGGATCAGCGTCAATATTTCCGCTAGCTCGTCCAACGTACCGAAGCCGCCTGGAAAATAAATATAGGCATTAGCAAACATGGTCATGACGATCTTTCGCGGCGCAAAGTGCTGAAACTCAAACACCTCGGTGGCGTATTTATTGACCTCCTGTTCGTGCGGCAGCCGGATATTAAAAGCGATCGACTCACCGCCAGCAGCCCGCGCACCCTCTTGGACAGCCTTGTTGGCGCCTTCATTGGCAGCGCCCATAATGCCGTGTCCGCCGCCGGAAACGATGGCGTAGCCAAGTTTAGCTAGCCGCTCAGCTGTTTCTTTCGCGGCATGGTAATAAGTGCTGTTCGGGTCGGTGCGTGCTGAACCAAATATCGTTACTGTTTTCTGATATTTCCGAAGAATCTCGTAGCCGCTCTGGATTTCGTCTTCCATCTTGCCGAGGCGGAACATCGCAGCCTGCAGCTGTACATCACGCGGAATACATGTATGTTGTGAAGTCATGAGGTGTCCTTTTTGTTTTTATCACTGATAACTGGTTAACTATATCATGAAAAGTTGCTATTTGTCAACAATGCTACAATAGTAATAATATGAACGCCTTTAATCTCGTCTCCAACTATCAGCCGACCGGTGACCAGCCGACGGCGATTGCTCAGTTAATGGCTGGGTTGGAGCGGGGCGAACGCGAGCAAACTCTATTGGGCGTGACGGGGTCGGGCAAGACATTTACTATGGCGAATATCATTGCCCGAGCCAATGTGCCGACGCTGGTGCTGGCACATAACAAGACTTTGGCGGCGCAGCTGTTTTCTGAGTTTAAGGAGTTTTTTCCGGACAATGAGGTGCATTATTTTGTCAGCTATTTTGATTATTATCAGCCGGAGGCCTACATTGCCTCGAGCGACACCTACATTGAGAAAGATTCGAAGATTAATGATGAAATCGATCGGCTCAGGCACGCGGCAACGTCGGCGCTACTAACACGGCGCGATGTGATCATTGTGGCCAGTGTGTCTTGTATTTACGGCATCGGTTCGCCGGAGACGTATGCTGATATGGCCATTCAATTGACGGTCGGCGAGCGGCGGGTGCAGGATAAGTTTATTCGCCTGCTAACTGACATTCAGTATAAGCGTAATGACGTTGACTTTGTGCGCGGGACTTTCAGGGTACGCGGCGATGTGGTAGATATTTTCCCGGCTGGACAGGATACGGCGGTGCGAGTGGAGTTTTTTGGCGATGAAGTTGAGAGACTCACGCGAATCGATCCGCTAACTGGCGAGATTTTGGAGCAGCCAGCTAGCCTGACGATTTTCCCGTCTAGCCACTATTCGACGCCGCGTGAACGAATTGAAAAAGCCATCATGGGCATTGAGAAAGAATTTGACGAGCGGCTGAAATGGCTTGAATCGCACGACAAATTGCTGGAGGCACAGCGCCTCAGTCAACGCACCAAATATGACCTGGAGATGCTCAAAGAAACTGGTTTTGTCAAAGGCATTGAGAATTATTCGCGCTATCTGACTGACCGTGAACCGGGCGAGCAGCCAGCGACCTTGATTGATTATTTCCCTGATGATTGGCTACTGCTGGTCGATGAGTCGCATATGACCTTGCCGCAAGTTCGCGGTATGTATAATGGCGACCGGGCGCGCAAGGAAGTATTGGTAGAGCATGGGTTTCGTCTACCGAGTGCGCTGGATAACCGCCCGCTGAGGTTTGATGAATTTGATCAGCATATTCACCAGGCGATTTATGTGTCGGCTACACCGGGCGACTATGAAATTGCTCATTCGCCAAAGCCGGCTGAGCAGTTGATTCGGCCGACGGGGCTACTTGATCCGCCGATTGAGGTGCGGCCAACTAAGGGGCAGGTTGATGATTTGATGGAGGAGATTCGCCAGACCATCGCTAGCGGCCACCGCGTATTGGTAACGACCTTGACCAAGCGTATGGCTGAGGATTTGAGTGCCTACCTGACCGATAATGGTGTGAAAACGGCGTATCTACACAGTGAAATTGACACGTTGGAACGCGGCGATATCTTGAAGGACTTGCGGCTGGGAACGTACGACGTCTTGGTTGGTATCAATTTGCTGCGTGAGGGGCTGGATCTGCCAGAAGTCAGCCTGGTGGCGATTATGGACGCTGATAAGGAAGGGTTCCTCCGCTCTGAACAGGCACTGATTCAGACGATTGGCCGGGCAGCGCGGCACGTGGACGGGCGGGTGCTGATGTACGGCGATAACGTAACTGACAGCATGCGCCGAGCGATTGATGAGACCAATCGTCGGCGGCACATTCAGCAGCAATATAACGAAGCGCACGGCATCACGCCGCAAACCATCCAGAAGAAGATTGACGATGGCCTGCGCTCCATCATCCCGCAAAAAGAATCGGACAAAAAGCCAAAGCTAGACTTAAAGAAGATTCCAAGGGACGAATATCCAACGCTGATCAAGGAGCTGACTGGTCAAATGGAGCTGCATAGTGCTAATCTGGAGTTTGAAAAAGCCGCTCAGCTGCGTGATTTGATTGCAGAAATTCGCCAGACCATGTAGAATGAGGTTAGCATAAGCGGAGGTAATAATTATGACACAAAAGAAAACAGCATCAACACCAGAGATGGTGCAGCCGGTACAGGACGCGGGCGCTCCACCAGTTCCACAATATGCTCCACAACCGACAGCGTACTATCCCCAGGCTGCTACCGATCCGGGTCGCGGTAAGGCAAAATGGCTGACATTTGAGTATTTACTAGCAATGGTATCGACGGTCGTATCGGCGGTATTGTTTGCGCAAGTACTGGGGTCGTTGTTTACTGCTTGGGCAAAGGTTAATGGTGCAACGACAACGACGATAACTTCGATTGGCGGTTGGCTGGCCGATATATTATCGATAAACATGGTAACGCCGGGAACGGGTATAGTGATGGCGGGTGTATTGGCAACACTGTTTGCAATCGTTGCGCTCATCACATTTGGTCGCGTCTCACGGGCTATTCCAGATCGTGACAGCTACACCAGTAGTACGGCGTATAAAGTAGTAACATATGGTGCATTTGGTGCTTTGGTAATTCCAGCAATTGTACTGACGGCAAAGTTAGTAACAGTCCTCATCAGCTCGCTACTATTTGTCGGCGCTGGTGACGCTGGTACAGTGTATGGCGCGCTGTATCTCGGTGAGTTTGTACCATATCTCCTAGGGCTAGGAGTAATCGGTGCGACGCTGTGGATGCTTAAGGGGATTATCTCTGGCCGCAACACATCTAAGACGATGTCTCTGATCCTGTTGGGCGCAACAGGGGTGGTGCTGATTGCTGGAGCTATCACGGTAGCCGTTCAGGTGCACGATACTGGGTCCACATACACTAAAACCAATGTACAGCGCAATGTCCGTTCGACGATGTGCGATAAATACGGAGTCGGATGTGACTAATAAGACATCTGGGTGGGATAAGGACGGTGGGTTTGTGTTGCCGACCGTCCTTGTGGCGAGCATTATGCTGCTGCTGATCTTGCTAGCTGGTCTCCAGCTGGCGTCAGCAGCGGCTAATGCTTTGGTAGAGCAGTACTATAATCAGTTAGCACGTGAAGCGGCCGAGGCTGGCGTAGTACGAATGAATGAATGTATCAGCCGTGGTTATGATAGTGCCATTGCTTCGGGTGTGCGCCCGGGCACTGACTGTCGCGGCAATGGCACAGCAATTGACGTATTTCGCAATGACAAATTACGTTCATATTTTGTCGGTGAGTATACGTCGACAACCAATCCCCGGCGTGCTGATGTCAAAGGTTATCTTGAGTTGATCCGAAAATCTGACGGTCGTGCGTATAAAACCTATATTTATAATTCACGTCAGCAAGCTATTCCAGAAGTTGACTTTACTGGGACGCGCGCCAGTAAGCGCTGGTGGTGTATCGGCGGGTCAGTCTGCCTTGATTTTGGTGTGGGCGGGTCAAATAAACCGACGCCACATCCTTATCCAACACACTCAAGTGGCCCATCCCATGAGGGTCTAACGACAATTTCCGATCGTAATGGTAATTTGAAATTCTACTCTGACGGACTTCGTATCTGGAACTCGGCACGGAATATTATGCAGGTTGATAGCTCGGCTCCCGACGGTAATCCAACATGTGACGATGGCCAAACGGCGTACTATAGTGAATCGCCACAGGGATTATGCGGTTCGCGTACTGGTACGCAGGCAGTGGTTGCCTTCCCAATCAACAAAGAGGAGTCTAAGTATCTCGTGGTATCAAACTCGGCAAATGGTCGTGAGCGGGCAAAGTTCGGCACGCTGTATTATCACGTCGTTGATTTTACTGGCGATCCACTCGGACGAGTGACGAAAAAGAACATGTCTATCGGTATGGCGGGTAGCTTCTCGCGTAACTATTCTGGCGAGGCGATGAATGCCGTGCCGAATAATGCGGGAAATGGTGCGGTGGTGTATACTTATCGGCCGGGTTCACCAAATCAAATATACGCTTTCAATATCTTCTCGACTGACAACGGGGCAACTATTCAAACGCCAAATGCAGCAGTGTATAATGTGCCGTCTGGTCCAGCTCAGCCATGTATCGTGCAGCCAAATCCATCAAGCCCTTCGCGAACGGGATTCGGCTCGATCAACTTTAACAACGAGGCTACCAAAATGCTGGTGTTTATGGGTGGTAGTGTCTGTCCAAATCGTAACGGTAACGCCGGAGTATTGCATGTATTTGATATATCTGGGGCTGATACCAATATGACGCCAATTGCCCATTGGTCGGTCGGTGTATATAATAATGATCCACTTGATAATAGCCTAGGGTACGCTGCTGATTTTTCACCCAACGGCGACCATGTCTATGTATCGAAAATATATACCGGTGAACTGTTCCGGTATGACATTACTAGTCGCAATAGTAGTGCTATCAAAACAAGTGAGCGGTTTATCGGGTTTACCGGCTGCGAGCATTTCAGGGATTGTGTAATATCTGATTCGCTCCCTCACTCATCAACGCCGAACCACCCTGACTGGAAAGGGCTTGGTGGTGATGGTGGTGGACAAGTTTTGCGCGGCCCAGATGGACGAGTGTACGTAGCGGATCGTGGGGCCAACAAGATTAGCTACATCGAACGACCAGACGCACCAAATGCGGCAACCGATGCGGCAACAGCGGCGGCTATCGGCTGGAACCGCGGTGGGTTATCACTTGGTTCAGGAATGAGTATGTACGGCTTGCCGCAGATGGTGACACTTCATTCGCCGCGGCTGCTGAGTTATTAGGTTTTCCTCGAGACAGTGCTATAATAGACTGCATGACAACTATTTCTACCAGTGACATTCAGCACCTGGCAAGTTTGAGTAGTCTGGCATTAGCCGATGATGAAGTTGATGGACTGCGCCAGGATTTGGAAAACATAATTAGCTACATTGAGCAGCTGAGTAAGCTTGACACAGCTGGCGTAGAGCCGACCTATCAAGTAACGGGGCTGGCGAATGTCTGGCGCGAAGATGAGGTCCAGTCAGGGATTTCTCGAGACGAGTTGCTTGAGCTGGCGCCTGAAAAGCAGAACAATCAAGTGAAAGTGCCGCAGGTGCTGTGATGAGCCAGATTAGTGATTTTGCCGGAAAAAGCGCGGTCGAAAATGTTAAAGAAGCACTGCGGCGGGCGCGCGACATTGAAGAATACCATGCACTACTCAGTTTAGCGGAAGAGCGGGCGCTGGAGCGTGCCGAACTGGTGGATAAGGGTGAGATTTCTGGCCGGCTGGCTGGCGTGCCGTTTGTGGTGAAAGACAATTTCTTGGCCTTTGGAGCGCCGACGACTGCTGCCTCGAAGATGCTCGAGAATTTTAACGCACCATTGCAGGCCACGGCCGTTGAAAAACTAGAGGCTGAAGGCGCAATTTGTATCGGTAAGGCGAACTTGGACGCCTTTGCTCACGGTGGTTCGACGGAAAACTCAGCCTTTGGTCCAACCAAAAACGCCGCGGATAAAACGCGCGTAGCCGGTGGTTCGTCAGGCGGCTCGGCGGTGGTGACGGCGCTTGACGTGGTGCCGTTTGCGTTGGGAACAGACACTGGCGGCTCGATTCGTCAGCCCGCCAGCTTTAATGGCGTGGTCGGTGTCAAGCCAACCTACGGCGCAGTCAGTCGCTACGGCGTGGTAGCCATGGCATCGAGTACGGACACGGTTGGTTGTTTCGCCACGAATGCTGATGATGCTAATTTGGTGATGGAAATTATGGCGGGTCCTGATGACAAGGATATGACGACACTGCCTGACTTTTGGCGGAACCAGTCAGGCTTTACTAAGAAAAAGATTGGTTTGGTTAAGCAGTGTATGACTGACGATGTGGACGCGGCAGTTCGCCAGAAAACGCTTGATTATGCTGAAAAACTGAAGCAGTTGGGCTATGAAATTGAAGAAGTAGATCTGAGCATGATGCAATATTCGCTGGCGATGTACTATATTATTGTGCCGGCAGAATTATCATCAAATCTGGCGCGCTATGACGGCGTGCGTTATGGCCACCGAGCGGCCGAAGTGAAAACGCTGGCGGAATTGTACGGCCGCAGCCGCAACGAAGGTTTTATGACTGAGAATAAACGGCGAATTATGATCGGTAGTTTTGTGCTCTCGAGCGGCTTCTTTGACGCTTACTACATGCAGGCACAAAAAGCGCGCACGCTGCTTATCAATGAGTTCAATCAGTTGTTCGCTGAGTACGACGCACTGCTGATGCCAGTCGCACCAACGCCAGCCTTCAAACTTGATGAAAACACCAATGATCCGATCAAAATGTATTTGTCTGACATCATGACTGTGCCGGCCAGTCTGGCTGGACTGCCAGCAATTTCCGTACCAGCTGGAAGCAACGACGAAGGCTTGCCGATCGGCGTGCAGCTGATTGGTAATTACCGTTCGGACGGAAGCCTGCTGAAACTGGCGGCGGAAGTGGAGGTCATCTGATGGATGGATTGTTGATCGCGCTAGTGGTGGCGGCGCTGGTGATCGGTGGCCTATTGATGCTATTCATTCAGCTGACGTCGAAGCGAACGGAGAAACTTGACCGGGAACTATACCGAAAGGTCTGGCAGGCAGTGCAGCGGGTGGCTGATACAAATAACCCCGATAGCCTGCAGATGGCGATTATCAAAGCTGACAAGCTGCTCGACCGGGCGATGCGCGAATATGGCGTTAGTGGCACGACGATGGGTGAACGACTCAAGGCGCGGCGTGGTCTGTGGACACATGAGGACGCGATTTGGTCGGCACATAAACTACGTAATCAAATTGCCCACGAAAGTCGAGTCACCATCACCACCCAGACATTCAAGCGGGCAATGGCCGCATTTGAACAAGCACTAAAAGATTTGGGAGCGTTATGATGAGTGTATATGATGAGTATGAAATGACCATTGGCATCGAGTGTCACGTCCAGTTGGCGACTAAAACCAAGTTATTCAGCCCGGCTGATAACGACGCTCGTGATGCTGAGCCGAACGAAAAAACGCATGAAATTGACTTTGGCCTACCCGGGATGCTGCCGGTGCTCAACAAGCACGCTGTCGAGCTGGCGGTGCGTGCCGGCAAGGCGTTGAACGCGCCAATTGCTCGTGTCAGTCGGTTTGATCGCAAGCATTATTTCTACCCTGATTTACCAAAGGGTTATCAGACCTCGCAGATGTACCAGCCGATTATCTTGGCTGGCTATGTTGACGCGCCGCTGGAAGACGGTTCGCTCAAACGAGTGCGGATTCATCATGCGCACATGGAGGAGGATGCTGGCAAGTTGACGCACCACGACGGCTATTCACTGGTTGACCTCAACCGCGCTGGTACGCCGCTGATTGAAATCGTTTCTGAGCCGGACATGCATTCTGCTGAGGAGGCTAAGGCATACGCTTCGGAGCTGCACAAATTGATGGTCTATGCAGGTGTGACGCACGGCGATTTGTATCACGGCAACATGCGTTTTGATGTCAACATCTCGGTGGCTAAAAAGGGCGCGACTGAGCTTGGTAAACGTGCAGAAGTCAAAAACCTCAACTCGTTCCGCAGCGTCGAGCGTGCCGCTGAATACGAGTTCAAGCGCCAAGTTGACCTACTGGAGCGCGGCGAACCAGTAGTTCAGGAGACCCGCGGCTGGAGTGATGACCAGCAAATTACCACGTCACAGCGCTCGAAAGAGGATGCTCAAGATTACCGCTACATACCCGATCCGGACATTCCACCGATTGTGTTGACCGACGAGGAAATTGCACGCATGCAGCAGTACATGCCGTTGATGCCAAGCCAGTGCCGAGAGCGGTGGGCTGATCTGGAGTTGGATCATTCGGTGATTACGACGATCCTCGGCCATCAGCCGCTCGCGATATTGCTTGATGCTATCAAGACGCTGACGGTACATAACGAGCAAGCTGTCCTTGATGAGCTGGGAGTTGATAAGATAAAATATCAGCGGCTGGTCAAGCGGATCTTTAACTGGTTTGCCTCGACGCCGGAGGAGTTGATTGATATGGATCTCATCGGAGAGGGCTATGTTGGACCGCGTCGGTTGACAGAGTTGTCACTACTCGTCGAGGATAACGAGGTGAGTTCGACTGGCGGCAAAGAGATTTTCCTTAGTCTATTCGACCGACAATATCTCAAACAGGGGCCGCGCGAGATTGCCGAGAGTAAGAATTTACTGCAGGTGTCTGACGAGAGGGTCATCACAGTCATCGTTGACGAAGTATTACATGACCCAGCCTCGGCGGCATCCATCGCTGACATTCGCTCGGGCAAAGACAAAGCTATCGGCTACCTCGTTGGTCAAGTCATGAAGCGCTCTAAGGGCCAGGCCAACCCAAGCCTCGCCCAGAAACTAATCCGAGAGCGACTGCAATGAAAACATTCACGCGATTATTTGATTATCTAGATAACCTACGACAGGAGGAACTATCATGAAAAAACCAACCAAAGCTATCATCGCTGCCGCCGGCTTCGGTACGCGGTTCTTGCCGCAAACCAAGGCTATGCCAAAAGAAATGATGCCGCTGATCGACAAGCCGATTATCCAATACGTCGTCGAGGAATTGGTCGAGGCCGGTATCAAAGATATCATTATCATCGGCAGTGCTAACAAACGAGCAATTGAGGATCATTTCGACAGGCCGAACGAGGAACTGCTGATTAATTTGCGGGCGGGCGGCGCCAAGAAACAGCCGCTGATTGACATCGTGAATAATTTGTCGGAAATGGCAAACTTTGTTTACATTCGCCAGAAAGGCCCGTACGGTAACGCCACGCCATTGACTTGCGCCGCACATTTGATCAATGGTGATGAGCCGGTTATCTATACGTTTGCGGATGACTTTATCGCTGCTAGTCCCAGCCGGTTTCGCCAAATGATCGCGGCGGCGCAAAAATTAGACGGCGCGGTGCTATCGTGCAAGAAGATTGTTGATGACGCTGAATTTGATCGCTACGGTGTGGTTAACGGCGAGCAGGTTGCCGACGGTGTAATTAAGATGACGAATATCGTTGAAAAGCCGGGCAAAGCCAATGCCCCGTCCGATCTCGCGAGTGTCAGTAGCTATTTGCTGCCGGGCGAGTTCTTTACTTATCTCGAGAAAGCCAAACATGCGTTTGATGGTCACGGCGAATTTACGGTGCAGCCGATTATGCAGAGCATGATTGATGACGGCCATAGTTTTTATGGCGTGGAAATTACCAATGGCAGGTACTATGACACTGGCGACAAGCTAGAGTATCTCAAGACAGTGATTGATTTTGGCATGCGTGATCCGAAGCTTGGTGCGAGCCTTCGTGAATACCTAGTCAAGCGGCTTGAGGAAAATAGTGCCAGCTAAATCGTCAAAAGAACGTGGCCATAAGGATGCTAAGGCCGCCGACCCACGCCCATCGGTAGCCCGCCGCGCCATTGACCGGGTTAAGCGCGATAATGAAAACGGCGCTCGGCAGGCAATGATCGAAGACCTGTTTTTTGATTTTCATCGATCGCGCCGGCAGGTTTATTGGATGAACTTTTGGCGCGGCTTTTTCTTTGGTATGGGTAGCCTCGTGGGCGTGACGGTGCTGATCATGGTGTCAGCCTGGCTGCTGGGGCGGTTTGCTGATATCTTTCCGGCACTGGCGGATTTTCTCAATCAGCTGATTGATACCATGCAGCGACGACGCTAGCATGTTATACTGGGTGGAGAAAGAGGAGGTGGCGCCCGCAAGGGAGGCGCAATGAATAATGGCTACCAAACATACGACAGCTTCAGCCAAAGTTGCGGCCACGTTGCAGCCGTCTGATTACGTGCACCTACACAACCACACTCACCATTCGCTCCTAGACGGATTGACTAAAATTCCTGACATGGTTGCCCGAGTGAAGGAGCTGGGTATGGAGGCTTGTGCTATTACTGACCACGGCACGATGTCGGGCGCGATTGAGTTTTATAAAGCGGCCAAGAATGTTGGCATCAAGCCAATCATCGGCATCGAAACCTACGTAGCAGCCCGCACTCGTCATGACCGCGACCCCGCCAAGGACAAGGCGCGTTATCACCTGACGCTGCTGGCCATGAACCACAAGGGCTATCAAAACCTGATGCAGCTCAGCACTGTCGCCAACCTCGAAGGTGTCTATTACAAGCCGCGCATTGACCACGAACTATTGGAACAATACAACGAAGGCATCATCTGTATGTCTGGCTGTATCGGTGGTGAGCTGGGCGAGAATTTGCGTAATGATGATTATGAAAAGGCCAAGGAAATCGCTGGCTGGTACAAGTCAGTGTTTGGCGACCGGTACTACATGGAGCTCCAAGACCATGGTCACCCGGAAGCGCGCAGTCACTGGCCGGAGCAGAAAAAGGTCAATGATTATATTGAGCGCATTAGCGAGGAACTAGACATTCCGTGTGTGGTGACCAGCGACGGCCATTACCTTAATCACGAAGACCAAGAGGCGCATGAGATTTTGCTATGCGTCGGTACTGGTGCGTATTTGAGTGATGAAAAGCGGATGAGCTTGAAGGATTTTGAGTTGCATTTGACCACACCGGAAGACATCATTTCGCGGTGGCAAACAACCAATCCTCAGGCAATCGCCAATACTAAGGCCATCGCCGATCGGTGTGACGTAGAAATTAAACTTGGCGATATTCTCATCCCGAAATTTCCAACGCCAAACGGTGAATCCGAAAAGGAATATCTGGATCATCTGGTGTATAGCGGTATGGCAGCGCGGTACGCTGGCATGAAGTTAGAGGATGCAAAGAAACTACCAAATGACCAACTGCGAGCCAAGTTATCAGAGGCACAGCTAGAGCGACTGGACATGGAGTTTGGCGTGCTTGACAACATGGGCTATAACGGCTATTTTTTGATCGTCCAGGATTTCATCAACTGGGGCAAATCTCAAGGGATTATCTTTGGGCCGGGGCGTGGTTCGGCAGCTGGTTCAATCATCGCCTATGCGCTGAACATCACCGACCTTGACCCGCTGCATTACGACCTGCTGTTCGAGCGATTTCTCAACCCCGACCGTATCTCCATGCCCGACATCGATATCGACATTCAAGATACTCGCCGCGGTGAGGTGATTGAATATTGTGCCAAGAAATATGGCTCAGAACGAGTGGCTAACATTTGTACCTTTGGCACCATGGCAGCGCGCGCTTCGGTGCGTGATGTGGCGCGGGTGCTGCAGGTGCCATATGGCGAGTCCGACCGGCTGGCCAAGCTCATTCCGCCGCCTGTGCAGGGTCGTCATGTCCCGATCAAAAAGTCGCTCGAGGAAGACCCTGATCTCAAGAAAGAATATGAAAGCAACCCGACCGCCAAAACTGTCTACGACTTTGCTTCGCGGCTGGAGGGAACGATTCGTTCACACGGTGTGCATGCTGCCGGCGTGGTGATTGCACCGGATGACTTGGTGAAATATGTGCCGCTCGAGATGGCGCAAAAGGGCGTGGTGGCAACGCAGTACCCCATGGGTCCGGTTGAGGAACTCGGGCTACTGAAGATGGACTTTTTGGGTCTGTCTAACTTGTCCATTATCAACAACGCCCTGCGTATTATTCGTAAGGTCTACAAAACGGATATTGATTTATCAACGCTGCCACTGGATGACGAAGCAACCTATAAATTATTCCAGCGCGGTGACACCACCGGCGTGTTCCAGTTGGAATCGGCTGGCATGAAGCGGTACCTGCGCGAGCTAAAGCCGAGCGTCTTTGAAGACATCATCGCCATGGTGGCCCTGTACCGGCCGGGGCCGATGCAGTTTATCGACTCGTTCATCAAACGCAAGCACGGCGAAGAAGAAATTACCTACTTGCACCCCGGTATGGAAAACTCGCTGAAGAATACGTACGGCATTTTGGTTTATCAAGAGCAATTTATGCAGATTTCCAAAGAGTGGTGTGGCTTTACCGGCGGCCAAGCTGACACCCTGCGTAAGGCGGTGGGCAAAAAGAAAATCGACTTGATGAAAAAGGTTAAACCGGAGTTCGTTGAGGGTGCGGTTAAGGTCGGTGGCGCGACCAAGGAAATTGCTGAGCAATTCTGGGATGCGCTGGAAGAATTTGCTAACTATTGTTTCAATAAGTCACACGCGGCGTGTTACGGCCTGATCGCCTACTGGACGGCGTATCTCAAGGCGCACTATCCTGACGCATTTATGGCAGCGCTGATGACCAGTGATCAGGATGATACTGAGCGCCTGGCCATCGAGATGACCGAGTGTAAGCACATGGGCATTGAAGTGCTCAACCCGGATGTTAATGAGTCATTCGTCGAGTTCGCGGTGGTGCCTAATGAAAAGAAGATTCGTTTCGGTATGGCGGCGGTCAAGGGTGTTGGCGTTGGCGCAGTCGAAGAAATTATCCGTGCTCGTGAGGCTGATGGCCCGTTTAAGTCAGTCGAAGATTTTGCCAAGCGCGTGTCGACCAGTAGGTTTAATCGCAAGGCCTGGGAGTCGCTGATCAAAACTGGTGCCTTTGATAGCTTTGGTGATCGGTCTGATTTATTGTTTAATCTTGATACCATTGTCGCTTTTGCCCAAAAGACTCAGAAAGAAGCCGCATCAGGGCAGACTGACCTGTTTGGTATGCTCGGTGATGAGTCGGCTGATGTTCAGCCAACGATGCAATTGCAGCCAGCGCCGGCCAAGCACACCAACAAAGAACGGCTGATGTGGGAGCGTGAGCTGATGGGGCTGTATATTTCGGCGCATCCGCTGGATGCCTACGAGATATATCTCAGTGAGCAGGCGCAACCATTAACGCAGCTGGTGCCAGAATATGATGGCCGGCTGATGACAATTGGCGGTATTATCACGACGGTGCGCACCATCGTTACCAAGTCAGGTAGCAAGATGGCGTTCGTCGGGATCGAAGACAAATTTGGCGAGGGCGAGGTTATCGTCTTTCCAAATTTGTATGAGCAAGTCGGTGCCAAGCTCGTCCAGGACGCCGTCATTCGGGTGACCGGCAAAAACTCAGCCCGTGATCGGGACGGTAATTTGGGCTTAGAGAGCAAGATGATTGCTGATGAAATTGAACTGATTTCCGATGATGACCTCCAAAAGTATCAGGCAACTGGTCGTAAAATGGAAGCGCCAAAGATGAGTAACAAGGTTAAGCAAGAGCGGCGTACGGCATTTCGAACTCAAACGACTCAGCGAGCGGGCGCAACCCGAGCATCAACAGCGAGCGGAACAAACGTGAGGTCGACATCGACTGACACAACAAATACGCCGCCGCGTCCAGTAGCTACGCACGCCGTGCCCGAGACAGAAAAGCTGTTTCTTCATATCAAAAACCCGAGTGATCATGACAAGTTGGTGGCACTCAAGTCACTCTGCTCCGAATACGCTGGCGTGACTGATGTAGTACTAGTGCTGGGTG